>CAMONC010000007.1 GCA_946620235.1 uncultured Lachnospiraceae bacterium
AACGATGAAGAATACATTATGGTGTGGGAGCGGCATACCTCAGGAAACGATGATCACCCTGATCGATGCTGACTATGAGAAGACCATAGGAGATATTCTTATCTGAGGATTCTTCTTTTAAGGTTTCGTTTAGTGTATAATGCAAAAACAATAAAAAACTACAGAGGAAAACATTATGAATGAAGCAGAGCGCAAAAAGATCATAGTGGGGACGAGTGTGCTCGGGATCGTAACAAATGTCCTGCTGGTGATATTCAAGATGGCGGTTGGCATCATATCCAATTCGATCGCCGTGATCCTGGATGCCGTTAACAATCTCTCGGATGCACTCTCGAGTGTGATCACTATCGTGGGAGCATACCTGGCGGGGAAGGCTCCGGACAAGAAGCATCCGCTGGGATACGGACGTATTGAGTACCTGACATCCATGCTGGTAGCATCGATCGTTCTGTACGCGGGCATCACATCAGCTGTTGAATCGGTGAAAAAGATCATACATCCGGTCGAGGCGGATTATTCACCGGTCTCGATCGTGATCATAGCGGTAGCCGTGGTCGTGAAGCTGGTCCTCGGAACTTATGTGAAGAAAAAGGGCGAGCAGGTAAAATCCGGTGCTCTCACCGCTTCGGGATCGGATGCACTTTTTGATGCGATCCTTTCCGCATCGGTGCTTGTATCTGCGCTTGTTTTCATTTTCTCCGGACTCTCGCTGGAAGCCTTCGTCGGAGTTATCATCGCGGTCTTCATCATTAAGGCCGGTGTGGAGATGCTCATCGAAACGCTCAATGACATACTCGGACAGCGGGCCGACAGGGAGCTTACTCTGAAAGTGAAAAAGCTGATCAGCGAAGAAGAAGCAGTCCGCGGAGCTTATGATCTGGTCATCAATGATTACGGACCGAATAAGAACATCGCCTCCGTGCATGTCGAACTGCCGGATACGATGACTGTGGCTGAGGTGGACAGTCTGACGAGGAGACTTGAGGAGCGCGTCTACTCCGAAACGGCGGTTATCCTTACCGGAGTAGGAGTTTACTCATATAACACGCATGACGACGAAGCGGCCATGATCAGAGACAACGTGCGCCGGATCGTCGGATCGCATGATTTCGTGCTGCAGATGCACGGATTCTATCTGGATCAGGAGAAAAAGACCATGCGTTTCGATGCGGTCATCAATTTCGGAGAAACACCGGCGAAAGCGATAGAGATCCTGACACGTGAGGTGAACGAAGCATATCCGGACTATACGGTTTATATTTCTCCGGATGTGGATGTTTCGGACTGAAAATATATGTGAGATGTGATCATACAAAGGGGATAAGTTATGTCAGATAAGATCAAATGGGGTGTTCTCGGTACATCCGGTATAGCGGCAAGCTGCACGATACCGGGGATGATCCGTGCGAATAGCTGTGAGCTGTATGCGATAGCCGGCCGCAGCATTGCCAAAGCAGAGTCTTTCAAAGAGAGGTTCGGATTCACCAAAGCATACGAGGGTTATGATGCTCTGCTGGCAGATCCTGAAGTACAGGCCGTATATGTGCCGCTGCCGAACGATATCCACTGTGAGTGGGTGGTCAGGGCGCTCCGGGCACACAAGCATGTGCTGTGCGAAAAACCGATCGCGATGAACGAGTCGGAGCTGCGCGTCATGTATGCAGCGGCCCGCGAGAACGGTGTCATCCTGATGGAGGCTTATGCTTATCTTCACAGCCCTTATGTGCAGGCGCTCAAGGACATCATATCGAGCGGTGAGATCGGAGATGTCGACTACATCGATACAGCTTTTCTGACGCAGGATTACTCAAATGATTTCAGGCTCCACAAGGAACTCGGAGGCGGTGGCATCTATGATGTCGGATGCTATTGCACCACAATGATCCTGTCGCTGATCGATTCACCCATTGAATACATCAAAGCGAATGCAGAGCTCGACCGGACGGGAGTCGATCATATGGCTTCGGTCATGCTTAAGTTCCGGAACGGCTGCAGGGCGACATTTGATGTCGGCATGGCGCTGGGGATCGATACCAGTGACAGATACGACAGACTGTTTATACACGGATCAAAAGGCTATATCAGATCCGATGTCGAATACAACCAGGAGGGCGAGCTTGAGTTCTCCGTAACGGTAAAAGGTGCAAACGGTGAGCGCACCCAGAGCATCAGATCCGTTAAGTCTGAGTCCAACTACACGCTTGAGCTGGAGCAGATGAACAGCTGCATCAGAGGTGAGGCGACTCCTCATATCTCCGAAGAGTTTTCACTTAAGAACATGCGCCTGCTCGACCGCATACTGGACATCGTGGGATATGCCGATGCCCGCCCCGCTTACATATTGAACAACGGAGTGTCCATCCCTGCCGTGGGCTACGGCTCATTTCTGGCTACAGAAGGAAAAGGAACACAGGCCATCAGAGATGCGCTTGATACAGGATACAGATATATAGATACAGCAGCCTTCTACGGCAATGAAGAAGACATAGGTCAGGCCATAGCCGATTCGGGAATAGACCGTGACGAGATATTCCTGTGCAGCAAGGTGTGGAGGACGGATCTCGGACGCGATAAGACTCTTGCTTCATTCGAGGAATCCTGTCGTAAGCTGCGTACGGATCATCTGGATATGTATCTGATCCATTGGCCTAAAGAGGATGCGGATGATCCCGACTGGGTGACTAAGGTCAGAGAGAGCTGGGCTGTGATGGAGGATCTGTATGAGCAGGGCAGGATCCGTGCGATCGGTCTTTCCAACTTCCTGCCGCATCATGTCCGTCCGCTGCTCGAAACTGCCCGCATCCGTCCGATGGTGGATCAGCTCGAACTTCATGTCGGTTATATGCAGGAATACGCACTTAACTACCTGCGCTCGGAGGGGATACTGCCTCAGGCCTGGAGTCCTCTGGGGCGTGCCAGGGTCTTGGGCGATGAAGATGTGGTACGCCTGGCAGAGAAATACGGCCGCACACCGGCTCAGATACTGCTCAGATTCCTCCTTCAGCGCGGGATTCCGGTGATATCTAAGGCGTCGACACCGGAACACTTGATGCAGAACCTGGATATATTTGATTTCGCGATATCGGCTGAGGATATGTCATTCCTGTCCTGTCTGCCCGAGCGCGGCTGGTCGGGTGAGCATCCGGACCTGCCGGTGTGTCGCTGATATTATTCCCGGACCTGCCGGGCCGTGCCTGAAATCATCCGTGCGAAGCGACTTCCGCATCTGAAATGTGGTATAATATCATGATAACCTGTCGATTTTGTCGGCAGGATACAGACCACAATGTTCTGACGGAAAGGATGTTTTGCCATGAAAAAAAGACTGATCGCTGCAATACTCACTACGGTCATGATCCTGTCCATGACAGGGTGTAACGGCGGTGAAGACACATCTGATGCGCAGAATACGGAAGTCACTGATGAAGTGACGGAGACTCAGACAGAGCCGGCTCAGGAGCAGGGCGGAACCGATGAAGCTGCCAAGGCTCTGCTGGAGAAACTGCGCGGGGTGAACAGCGAGGAGTCCGACGAGGCGGTTGCTGAATCGGACGATGATCAATATATCCTCTCCAAATCTCAGAATTCCCAACGTTTCTACACCATAGATACTGCCGGCAATGTGACCGGTTCATTCGACCGTGACGAGCTGAACAACCTCGTTGGCGACCGCGGCAGAGACTATGTCAGACTGTATGACGGGCAGAACGGCTGGTATGCGGATGATCTGATCGCTTATGACGGTCGTTTCCTGTATTTCAAGGCATATGAGATGTACGGCAGCGATACTGATTACTGCTATGTCGTATATGCTGTCGATACGCAGGATTATGAGCCGTATCTCCTCTGGAAGTCGGAACCCGGTGACGGAGGATATATCGACGGAGCCGAGTACTACGACGGTGCACTTCATATCTCGGTCAATTACAGCAGGGGCGCAGACGGCCATCTGACCAAACGCATGGAAAACTGTTACACCTTCGACGAGGCGGGACAGAAGTTCACGGAGTCGAGTGCGGGACTTGAAGCCGTGTTCGATGAAGCGGTAGCCATGGACTACAACGTGCAGGACCGCGTGGGCTATTTTACGGATTCCAGGCAGTGCTTTGCCCATGTACTGGACGAAGTCGGCTGGGTGCTGGTCATGAAAGACGGGGAGTATGGAAAGGTCACTGCGGACGGTCAGTTCACATCGATCAAACCGCTCTGGGAAGACGGCTATCCCTATGTAGCGACCTACGATGACAACTATATCTATTTCACCTGCTGGAACAGCGACAGCAATGCCCATATCCTGTATTACTATGATGTGGGCAGGGAGAGAGCGCGAGCACTCACGCTGCCTGACGAAGAGGTGACCGTTCTGGGTTATCTGGACGGTGCTGTCTATTATTCTATCCAAACCACTGAAACATACGGATATCCGCACAACACGATATATTCATACCGTGGCGGTGAGGCGCGCAGCGAGAAGATGTATGAAGCCGATTCCGTTCCGGGCGCACATTTCGGACCGGGCATCGAGGGCTTCAGGATCATAGGAGACAGGATCTACTATATCGCTTTCGATGACGGCAGTCTCGAGTGGGTCAGTACCGATGCACGTACACCTGATGAAGCGTATAAGTCGACCGGATGCATCGAAGAGGAAATCAATGCCTTCAAATACGGCGATGTAGAGAGCTCATCGGAGGAGTCCAAGTGTCCGTATTGCGGCACCACGCTTTTCAGATATTATGCCGAGAATTTCGTTCTTGATGACAGCTTTTCCCCGAATGCCGATAAGATCACTGATTTCCTGAGAAAAAGGAGAGATGAGTTCTTCGGAGGAATGGAGAGCAGTGATTATGCGCCTGTCGATGATTCCGACTGCGAGTATCATCTCGAGTATCCTGTGCAGAACTGTATCACTGATGATCTGAATGTCGGCAATGTGGAGATGCTGGCCGACGGCAAATATCTGGTCGTCAGCATGTCAGGATACTGGTACGGCGGAGGTGCTCACGGATATCCCAGCAGGGAGCAGTATCTCTTTGACACCGCCGGCGGGGAACAGATCACGATAGGCGATCTCTATAAAGGCACCGAAGAGGAATATAAGAGGATCGTGGCAGAGGCGACCAAGGAGGACTTCCTAAGCTATACGTATGAGAACTCTCCTTATTTCTCAAATGACAGCAATGAAGTGTATAACCAGGCTTATGATGAGGCTTCGTTTGATAATCCGAACATCGAGTTTGATGAGGAGGGTGTGACTGTATTCTATCCTCCGTATGATATGGGATCGTATGCTGCAGGCTATATAGATGTAAAGATCCCTTATGATCGTTTGAACATAGATTTGTGAAGACGCCGAACACAAAACCACCCAAACCGAATACCGTGTCGATGACCCAGCACAGCAAGAAGGAGATAGAACTGCTTCTTCCGATCGTGCATAAGATCGATGTGCTCCGGCCTATGACGGCCATGATCAGCGACAAGGATCTGCAGAATAAGCATCTCGAGTTCAAAGAGAGGCTTGCTAATGGTGAGACTCTCGATGATATCCTTGTGGATGCTTTTGCAGTTGTGCGCGAAGCCACCAACCGTGTGCGTCATACCGGTCACTATCTGGAGCAGCTCATGGGTGGCATCATACTGCACCAGGGGCGTGTCGCTGAGATGCGTACCGGTGAGGGAAAGACACAGACCTGTCTGTTGCCCGCATACCTCAATGCGCTCGAAGGAAAGGGCGTACATGTCGTGACATGTAACGACTATCTGGCCGCTAGAGATGCCGAGGAGATGGCTCTGGTTCATAATGCCCTGGGCCTGACGGTCGGATGCGTGACCAAGGATACCCCGCAGGAAGAGCGTAAAGCCCAGTATGCATGTGATATCACTTATGTGACCAACAATGAGCTCGCGTTTGATTATCTGCGCGACAATATGGCCATCTATAAAGAAGAGCAGGTCCTTCGTGATCTGCATTATTGCATTATAGATGAGGTCGATTCGGTGCTCATAGACGAGGCGAGGATGCCTCTGCGTATCTCCGGACGTAACGATCAGGACTTAAGTCTCTATGAGCCCGCGAACAGATTCGTACTGGGACTTGAGCGCGGCGAGATTCCCGAGGAACGGTCGAAGCTTGAGTATCTCCTGGACGGTGCTGCCGAGGAGACCGGCGATTATTATGCCAATGAGAAAGACCATGTCATAAGCCTGACTTCTCAGGGTGTCCAAAAGGCCGAGGAATTCTTCCATGTGGAGAATCTGGCGGACCCCGAGAACCTCGAGATCATACATCATATCAATATTGCACTGCGTGCGAATTATCTGCTGGAGCGTGATGTCGACTATATGGTCAAGGACGGGGAAGTGCTGATCATAGACGAGTTCACGGGACGCGCTACGCCGGGACGTAAGTTTTCCGACGGACTCCATCAGGCACTCGAGGCAAAAGAAGGCTTGAAGATCAATCAGGAATCCATTACGATCGCGAGCATCACTTTCCAGAACTTTTTCAATAAATACACAAAGAAGGGCGGCATGACCGGTACGGGACGCGCCGAGGAGAGGGAGTTCCGTGACGTATATTTCATGGATGTAGTCACCGTGCCCACGCATCGCCCCATCCAGCGTATAGATTATCCCGATGCCGTGTACAAATCTCACAAGGAGAAAGTGCATGCCGTCGTAGAAGAGATCAAGGAAGCTCATGCCAAGGGCCAGCCGGTACTCGTCGGCACGGTTTCGGTGGAGGGATCCGAAGAGATCAGTGAACTCCTGAAAAAGGAAAACATCCCTCACCACGTACTGAATGCCAAGTATCTCGAAGCAGAGGCGGAGATCGTATCTCACGCCGGAGAATGCGGAGCCGTGACCATCGCCACGAACATGGCCGGCCGAGGCACCGATATCAAGATAGATGAGAAGGCACGGGCAGCAGGCGGGCTTAAGGTCATAGGTACCGAGCGTCATGAATCCAGGCGTATCGATGATCAGCTCAGAGGCCGCTCCGGACGTCAGGGTGACGTGGGCGAGAGTCAGTTCATTATCAGTCTTGAGGATGACATACTGAAGCATTTCGGCAACGAGAGCTTCATCGATCTGTATAACAAGCTGGGGTTCAAAGAGGGTGAGAGGCTTCAGCATAAGTCGCTTCATCACACGATCGAGCGGGCACAGGCGAAGGTCGAATACAATCATTACGGACAGCGTAAGAACGTACTTGAATACGATAAAGTAATGAACGAGCAGCGTGAGATCATATATGAAGAGCGCGAGCGTATTCTGACGGAAGAAAACATTCATCCGGCCATATGCCGTCTGATAGAACATGTTATCATAGATGCGATTGATATGGTTGTCAGAGATGATATGAAGCCGGAGATGTGGGACTTTGCGGAGCTTAATTCGCTGATACTCCCGATCATTCCGCTCAAGCCCATATCACTTTCGAGGTTTGACGGAGAGGACAGGCGTGCGCTCGAGATACAGCTGAAGCTGGAAGCTCTTAATCTGTATGAAGATAAGATAGGTGAATTCGGACATACCGAAAATGTCGAGGAGATAGAGAAGGTCGTAATGCTCAAGTGCATCGACTCCAAGTGGACGAGGCATATTGAGGATATGGACCAGTTGAAATCAGGTATCAGCATGCAGAGCTATTCCGGCAAGGATCCCCTTGTCGCCTATAAGTTCATGGCATATGATATGTTTGATGAGATGATCCGCGGTATCAGAGAGGATACGATATACATTCTGTACCGTGCGAGATTCGGTCGCGAGGCCAAGCGTGAGCACGTGGCCAGGATCGTCGACCAGATGGAGAAAGGCTCCAAGGAGGATCTGAAGAACAGGCCGCAGAATCCGGAGGGAGAGATCGATACACGGACCAAGGCGGAGAAGCTTCATGTGGCCATCGATGTGCCCGAGCCGGAGCCCGAAGCCGCCAAACCCGCGAGCCCTCTTTTCGATCCAAAGCCCGCGGCGCGCAAGCCCGGCCAGACATCGCCACGTCCGGAGCATGCAAATGCTGTGGCATCGGTCGTGTCCGAAAGGTTGCATAAGCAGATCACGCGGATCAAAAACGGTCAGCTCACGGATGAATCGGGACAGCCTTTGTCGCCCGATACTCCCGCAGCAAGCATAGCGGCACAGAATGCCGAAGCCGCCATGGCAGCTCAGAGAGCCGAGACCATCGTAGCCGTACAGAATGTCGAATCTGCCGGCTCTGTGATACAGCACAATACACCTGCACCATCACTTGCCAGCGAATGGGCTCTGTCCCGCAAGCGCTCCACCAGGCTGTCCAGGCTGACACAGTTTGATGATGAAGATGACTATGAATAGAGGGAGGAAAATATGAAAAAGAAGGATGTGGGCATGCTTTTGGGAGGAACCGCTATAGGAATGAGTGCGGTCATGACCGGTGCGGCATGGACCCTGATCCGGCGCTATTTTACCAGACGCAAGCCCCATAAACTCAATCCCGGTCAGATCGAGACCGTGGACGATATGCATATGGACTATCTGAGGCGCAAGTCCATCAGTGCCATTCAGCGTCAGGACGTCGAAGAGATCGACATTACATCACGTGACGGACTGATCCTGCACGGTCACTATGTGCACAACCTCGAAGCCGACAGGCAGTCCGGTGCTCCGTTGAATGTAGTGATACTTTCACACGGATACGGTGGAACAGGATATAAGGATCTGTCTGTGTTTTCGGATTTCTATATCAAAGAAGGCTATGATATCCTGATCATCGATCAGAGAACTCACGGACGCAGTGACGGCCGTTATATCACCTTCGGTGCCCGCGAACATGATGATATGAAACTGTGGGTTGACAAGGTCGTACAGATGGCCGGACAGGATTGTCGCATCTTGCTCCACGGCTGGAGCATGGGCGCCGCTACAGTGTATCTGGCCGCAGCGGATCATCCGGCTCCTCAAGTCAAAGGTGTGGTATTTGACTGCGGATATGCCGTGTCCGAAGCGCAGCTTCTGAATGAGGCCCAGGAAGTCAGCAAGCTTCCGAAGGCGATACTGTGGTATGTACTTCAGTTTCTCAAGCCGCTTTGTACTGTTTTCTGCGCCTTCAGCCTGAATGAGGCCGCTCCGCTTTTCGTTGCCTCGGATATGAGGCTTCCGATATTTTTTGTTCACGGTGATGCGGACTCTGTGGTTCCGTACTGGATGGGACGCAGGCTTTATCGTGCCACCACGCACGCTCCATACCGTGATATGCTGACAGTACCCGGTGCTGAACATACATTTTCTTATGTTTCCGACAAGAAAGGATACGAGGATGGGCTGCTGGAGCTCATGAAGCAATGCGGAATGAGGTGACGGAAACCCGATTTTGTAGTAAACTGTTTATGTTTGGGGTTTTCCCGGATATTAATACTATTTTATGAGGAGAGATTCCATGTACCGCAAGGTTGACACCAATCTCGACTTCACCGGCAGAGAGAAGGAAGTCGAGCAATTCTGGAAAGACAATGACATCTTCAAGAAATCCCTGAAGATCCGCGAAGGGGCACCCGTATATACGTTTTATGACGGTCCTCCGACCGCTAACGGCAAGCCGCATATAGGTCACGTACTTACCCGTGTCATTAAGGATATGATCCCCAGATACCGTACCATGAAGGGTTATTACGTACCCCGTAAGGCCGGCTGGGATACACACGGACTGCCCGTAGAGCTTGAAGTTGAAAAGAAGCTCGGTCTTGACGGCAAAGAGCAGATCGAAGAGTACGGTCTGGATCCGTTCATCAGACAGTGTAAGGAATCCGTGTGGAATTATAAGGGTATGTGGGAGGATTTCTCCGGTACCGTGGGCTTCTGGGCCGACATGGATGATCCCTACGTGACTTATCACGATAATTTCATTGAGTCTGAGTGGTGGGCTCTGAAAGAAATATGGAATAAGGGTCTGCTTTATAAGGGCTTCAAGATCGTACCCTATTGCCCTCGCTGCGGTACTCCGCTTTCATCTCATGAGGTGGCTCAGGGTTATAAGACTCTGAAGGAGCGTACGGCTATAGTCCGTTTCAAGGCAAAGGATGATGATGCATACTTCCTCGTATGGACCACCACCCCCTGGACACTTGCCTCGAATATCGCATTGTGTGTGAATCCCGATGACACATACGTACGTGTAAAAGCGTGCGACGGAAATACATATATCCTGGCTGAGGCACTGGCCGACAGCGTGCTCGGAGGACTTGAGCGCCCCGAGGGTACACCCGCATACGAGGTGCTCGAGAAATATAAGGGAAGCGATCTCGAGTATAAGGAATACGAACCGCTCTATCAGTGTGCTGCCGACTCCGTGGAGAAACAGCATAAGAAGGCGTTCTTTGTTTATTGCGATGACTATGTAACCATGTCAGACGGTACCGGAATCGTACACATCGCACCTGCCTTTGGTGAGGATGATGCGAGAGTCGGCCGCAAATATGATGCACCTTTCGTACAGATGGTAGATGAGCATGGCGTGATGAAGGAAGAGACTCCTTTTGCGGGCATGCGCTGCAAACCCACCGAGGCAGAGGTCAAGGCAGGTGCGATCAGCTGTGACCCTGAGGTGCTGAAGGAACTCGATGCCCGCGGACTGCTTTTCTCGGCGCCGAAGGTTGAGCATGAGTACCCTCACTGCTGGAGATGCGATACTCCGCTCCTGTACTTCGCGAGAGAGTCATGGTTCATCAAGATGACCGCAGTCAGAGATGATCTGGTGGCAAATAACAAGACCGTTAACTGGATACCTCCGTCGATAGGCGAGGGCAGATTCGGTAACTGGCTTGAGAATATTCAGGATTGGGGTGTATCACGTAACCGTTACTGGGGTACACCGCTCAATATCTGGGAGTGCCCGGACTGCGGAAAGCAGATATGTATCGGATCCAGAGCCGAACTTGCAGAGCTTAGCGGACGCGCAGATGCATCCGGAGTCGAGCTTCACCGTCCTTATATAGATGAGGTGACGTTTACCTGTCCGGACTGCTCCGGCACCATGAAGAGAGTTCCCGAGGTTATCGACTGTTGGTTCGATTCGGGCGCGATGCCTTTCGCGCAGCACCATTATCCTTTTGAAAACAAGGATCTCTTTGAGCAGCAGTTCCCCGCTCAGTTCATATCCGAGGCGGTTGACCAGACACGCGGATGGTTCTATTCACTGATGGCTGAGTCCACACTGCTCTTCAACAAGTCGCCCTATGAGAATGTCATCGTGCTCGGTCTCGTACTTGATGAGAACGGCGAGAAGATGAGTAAATCCAAGGGCAATGCGGTAGATCCTTTTGAGGCACTGGCCACATACGGAGCCGATGCAGTCAGATGGTATTTCTACATCAATTCTGCTCCCTGGCTGCCGAACAGATTTGACGGCAAGGCCGTACAGGAGAAAGAGCGCAAGTTCCTCGGAACATTCTGGAATACATATTACTTCTATGTGCTCTATGCCGAGATCGACCAGTTCGATCCCACGAAGCATCTGCTCGATCGCGATTCACTGACCGTTATGGATAAGTGGATGCTCTCGAAGCTCAACACTGCGATCAAGACCGTGGACGATCATCTCGATCATTATCGTATCCCCGAGGCAGCCCGTGTTCTCGACGAACTCGTGGATGAGACCAGTAACTGGTATGTCCGCAGATCACGTGAGAGATTCTGGGCAGGAGGCATGGAGCAGGACAAGATCAATGCATACATGACTCTCTATACCGTCCTAGTGGAGACCGCAAAGGCCGCAGCTCCTATGGTACCGTTCATTACCGAGAGCATATATCAGAATCTGGTCCGCAGCGTGGATCCTTCGGCACCTGAGTCGATACATCTGTGCGATTACCCGAAAGCCGATGAGAGCTTCATCGACAGCGAGCTCGAGGCGGTGATGGACGAGATACTCCACATCAAGGCCATGGGCAGCGCGGCGCGTAACGAAGCGTCGATCAAGAACAGACAGCCTCTGTCGGTTATGTATGTAAAGGCCGAGCGTGTACTGGATGAGAATTACAAGCGCATCATTGAGGAAGAACTGAATGTTAAGGAGGTCGTATTCAAGGACGATCTGTCCGATATGGCCGGATACAGCTTCAAGCCTCAGTTGAAGACAGTCGGTCCCAAGTATGGCAAGCAGTTGAACGGCATACGCGAGTACCTGACCAATGTCGACGGTACCGCTGCCATGGCTCAGCTTAAGTCGGAGGGAGCGCTTAAGTTCAGTGTAGACGGTGTGGATATCGAGCTGGCCGAGGAGGATCTGTTGATCGAAGTCACAGCAAGGGCCGGTCTGGTGACTGAAGCTGACAACTATGTGACCGTGGTACTCGATACCAATCTGAACGATGCACTGATCGAGGAAGGCTTCGTGGCCGAGGTCATATCCAAGATACAGACCATGCGCCGCGACAGCGGACTCGAGGTCATGGATCATATCCGTGTATCGATCTGCGGCAACGCGCACATATACGGTATTGTTGATAAGAACAGCGAAGCTATTTCCACCAAGGTACTCGCTGAGTCCATCACATCGGACGAAACTCTGAGCATCAGTAAAGAGTGGAGCATCAACGGCGAAAAAGCAACTATATGTATTGAGAAAGTATAAGTCATTCGTATCAGGAGGATTGTATATGCCCACAAAGAAAAGTGAAACCACTGCAACCAAGAGCGCAGCACGCATGACTGCGACTTCCACCCCCAGATTCGACAAGGAGATGTTCAAGCAGAGCGTGATCTACAATGTCAAGACTCTGTTCCGTAAGTCTCTGGAGGAAGCTTCACCTCAGCAGCTGTATGCATCGGTTGCATATGCACTGAAGGATGCGATCATAGATCACTGGATGACCACACAGAAGGCGTATGAGGAGCAGGATCCGAAGACCGTATATTACCTGTCGATGGAGTTTCTGATGGGACGTACGATGGGTAACAGCATCATCAATCTGAAGGCTGACGATAAAGTCAGAGCAGCGCTTGATGAGCTCGGACTTGATCTGGATCTGATAGAGGACCAGGAGCCCGATCCGGCACTGGGCAACGGCGGTCTGGGAAGACTTGCGGCATGTTTCCTCGATTCGCTGGCAACTCTCGGTTATTCGGCATACGGATGCGGTATCAGATATCACTACGGTATGTTCAAGCAGGAGATCAGGGACGGTTATCAGGTAGAGGTTCCGGATCACTGGCTTGAGAACGGCAATCCTTTTGAACTCAGACGTCCCGAATATGCGAAGACCGTTAAGTTCGGCGGATATGTAGCTGTGGACGTGGACGAGAACGGCAGAAACAACTTCCATCAGGAAGGATATCAGTCGGTTACGGCTATTCCATATGACATGCCTGTAGTCGGTTACGGCAATGGCATCGTAAATACCCTTCGTATATGGGATGCGGAACCCGTAGAGTGCTTCTCGCTCGATTCCTTTGACAAGGGCGACTATCAGAAGGCCGTAGAGCAGCAGAACCTCGCACGCAACATCACCGAGGTGCTCTATCCCAACGATAACCACTATGCAGGTAAGGAACTGAGACTCAAGCAGCAGTACTTCTTCATCTCCGCCTCCGTACAGGAAGCTGTAGAGAAGTATATGCGCAAGCATAAGGATGTCCGTAAGTTCTATGAGAAAGTTACATTCCAGCTCAACGATACCCATCCGACCGTTGCGGTTGCGGAACTGATGCGTATCCTGATGGATGAGTATTATCTGACATGGGATGAGGCATGGGATGTTACCACGAAGACTTGTGCTTATACCAACCACACGATCATGGCTGAGGCTCTTGAGAAATGGCCCATCGAGCTTTTCTCCAGACTTCTGCCCCGTATATATCAGATCATCGAGGAGATCAACCGCAGATTTGTTCTGCGGATTGAGACCGAATATCCCGGTAATCAGGAAAAAATCGCGAAGATGGCCATCATCTATGACGGTCAGGTCAAGATGGCTCACCTTGCCATCGCTGCCGGATACTCGGTAAACGGTGTGGCCCGTCTGCATACGGAGATCCTGAAGAAAGAGACGCTCAAGGACTTCTACGAGATGATGCCCGAGAAGTTCAATAACAAGACCAATGGTATCACCCAGCGTCGTTTCCTGCTCCACGGCAATCCTTTGCTTGCGAAGTGGGTGACCGACCATATCGGAGACGAGTGGATCACCGATCTGCCGGCCATGGAGAAGCTCGCTATCTATGCCGATGACAAAAAGGCTCAGCACGAGTTCATGAATATCAAGTATCAGAACAAGGTACGTCTGGCCAAGTATATCCTCGAACACAACGGTATCGAGGTCGACCCCAGATCCATTTTCGACGTACAGGTTAAGCGTCTGCATGAGTACAAGAGACAGCTTATGAACATACTGCACGTGATGCATCTGTATAACGAGTTGAAAGAACATCCCGATATGGACTTCTATCCCAGAACATTCATCTTCGGTGCAAAAGCAGCTGCAGGTTATGCCAATGCGAAGCTGACCATCAAGCTGATCAACTCCGTAGCGGATGTGGTCAATAACGATCCTTCCATTAACGGCAAGCTGAAGGTCGTATTCATCGAGAACTACCGTGTATCAAACGCAGAGTGGATATTCGCAGCGGCAGATATCTCCGAGCAGATCTCCACGGCTTCCAAGGAAGCTTCCGGTACATCTAACATGAAGTTCATGTTAAACGGTGCCATTACACTGGGTACCATGGACGGGGCCAATGTTGAGATCGTTGAGGAGGTAGGTGAGGAGAATGCCGTTATATTCGGCTTGAGCTCCGATGAAGTCATCCATTACGAGAACTTCGGCGGATATGATCCGAACGAGATATTCAATAACGATCCCGATGTGCGCAGGGTTCTGATGCAGCTGATCAACGGTACGTTCGAGCCGAACAACCCGGATCTGTTCAGACCGCTGTACAACTCACTGCTCAATACCTTAAGCACATCCAAGGCAGATACGTACTTCATCCTCAAGGATTTCAGATCCTATGCGGAAGCTCACAAGAGGATCGAGGCCATGTACCGCGACGAAGCCGGTTGGGCACGCAGTGCCATCCTGAACGTGGCACACAGCGGCAAGTTCTCATCCGACCGTACGATCCAGGAATACGTCGATGATATCTGGCATCTGGATAAAGTAAAACTGTGATCTCCTGTCGACGGAGTTCGCACAGGATAGTGAAGAACATAATGAGGGCGCTATATGCGCCCTCGCATAATGTAAAGAGATTGTAAGGAGAAACATATGAGTATCAGGCTTAGTGACGGAGGAGCATATCTTGTAGACGGCAGCAGGCTGGTCTTCGATGGACCCGAGGCTGCGGCGCAGCTGAGCAGTGCGGGAGTGGCAGTACAGGACAGTGATACGGCACGTCAGGCTACCATCGCATACTCGATCCTCAAGGCGCATAATACTTCCGGAGACATGGAGAAGCTTCGGATCAAATTCGATAAACTGACCAGCCATGACATCACGTTCGTCGGCATCATCCAGACAGCACGTGCATCGGGACTGACCAGATTCCCCATCCCCTACGTGCTCACCAACTGCCACAATTCACTGTGCGCGGTAGGCGGTACCATAAATGAGGATGACCATATGTTCGGCTTGAGCTGCGCAAAGAAGTACGGCGGCGTATATGTGCCTCCTCATCAGGCCGTTATCCACCAGTTCGCACGTGAGATGCTGGCTACAGGCGGAGGAATGATACTGGGATCGGACTCCCACACCAGGTACGGTGCATTGGGCACGATGGCAGTCGGCGAGGGCGGCCCCGAGCTGGTGAAGCAGCTGCTCAGCCAGACCTATGACATACGCCGTCCCGATGTGATAGCGGTATATATGACCGGTGAGCCTGCCCGGGGTGTAGGTCCTCAGGATGTGGCCCTGGCTATCATAGGAGCGGTATTTGAAAAAGGCTATGTAAAGAATAAAGTCATGGAATTCGTAGGTCCCGGTGTGGCTTCGTTAAGCGCGGACTTCCGTATAGGCGTCGATGTCATGACTACGGAGACCACCTGCCTGAGTTCGATCTGGGAGACCGATGACCGCATCCGTGAATTCTACGATATACACGGGCGTTCGGCGGATTATAAAGAACTCAAACCCGGAGCAGTGGCTTACTATGACGGCGTGATCGAGGTTGATCTGTCTCTGATCAAACCCATGATCGCCATGCCTTTCCATCCGAGTAATACATATACCATCGCGGAGGTTAAGGAAAATCTTAAGGATATCCTTCATGATGTCGAGGAGAGAGCCAAAGTATCGCTCGACGGTCAGGTGCCTTATTCACTTCAGGACAAGGTCGTGAACGGAGAGTTCCATGTGGATCAGGGTATCATTGCAGGATGTGCGGGCGGCGGATTTGAGAACATCTGTGCTGCAGGAGATATCTTAAGAGGCTCTTCCATCGGTTCGGACGGATTTACATTGAGCGTATATCCCGCATCCATGCCGATCTATATGGAGATCATCCGCAACGGCATCGCAGCCGATATCCTCGAGACCGGAGCCGTGCTCAAGACAGCTTTCTGCGGTCCCTGCTTCGGAGCCGGCGATACGCCTGCCAACAACGCATTCTCCATCAGACATTCGACACGTAACTTCCCTAACCGTGAGGGCTCCAAGCTCCAGAACGGTCAGATCTCATCCGTGGCTCTCATGGATGCCAGATCGATCGCCGCTACGGCAGCCAAACGCGGTGTGCTCACTGCAGCTACCGAGTTCACCGGTGAGTTCAGGGATTATGCATATCATTTCGACACCACGATATATGAGAACCGTGTCTTTGATTCACACGGTGTGGCCAATCCCGACACGGAGATCGTACTCGGTCCCAACATCAAGGACTGGCCGTCGATGCCCGCACTTACGGACAATCTTCTGCTGAAGGTCGTATCGGAGATACACGATCCCGTGACCACTACGGATGAGCTGATCCCCAGCGGTGAGACGAGCTCATACCGTTCCAATCCTCTCGGCCTCGCAGAGTTTGCACTCAGCCGTAAGGACCCGGCTTATGTCGGCAGAGCCAAAGAGGTTCAGAAATCCGAGAAAGCCAGAGAGAACGGGGAGGATCCGTTTGCTTCGGATGCAGAGATATCCGCAGTGCTCTCGGCATTGAATTCTTCAACGGTACTTGCGGATGCGGGTACGACGATCGATGTTTCCAACACCGGTATAGGGTCGACCATATATGCCGTTAAGCCCGGCGACGGTTCCGCACGCGAGCAGGCAGCCAGCTGTCAGAAAGTACTCGGAGGATGGGCCAACATCGCACGTGAGTATGCGACCAAGCGATATCGCTCCAACCTGATCAACTGGGGTATGCTTCCTTTTATCTATGACGACGGAGCAAGCGGAGAGCCGACAGATCTGCCTTTTGCAAATCTGGATTACATATTCATACCCGGGATACGCCGTGCCGTACAGGATAAGACGGATGATATCAAGGCTTATGCTGTCAGGAGATCACAGGATGCTGCGGACGATAAAGCAGAGTATGATCCGCAGATCAGCGGGTTCGCGCTTCATCTCGGTGATCTGACCGATGAAGAGCGAGAGATCATTCTGAAGGGATGTCTGATCAACTATAACCGTGTATGAGCGACCGAACTTCGAAGACAAGTAAACTCGGCATTAAGGTCACGGCTGTGCTGATCGCAGCCTCCGTGATGCTGAGCGCGTGTTCTCCGCAGGATATATTCCGGTGGCCCCAGGGCGTACTTCAGCCGCAGTCGGGGTCATCCGAAGAGGACCAGATAACCAGTCTGGGACTCACTCCCGATCTGGACTACGAACGTCCCGTGATCGAAGCTCACATCGAAGTCGATCAGCTGGGGTATCTGCCGGACAGCCGCAAGATGGCCATTTTCCGCGGAGATGAGCTGGATGATCTTTTCTACATAGTATCTGCGGATACAGAGGATGTGGCATACACCGGTGAGATCAAGTCCAAGACAGAGGCGAATAGCGGAGAGACCTTTTATTACGGGGATTTCTCGGAGCTGACCACGGAGGGGACGTATTATGTGCGTACGGATGTGATCGGCTATTCATATCCTTTTACCATAGGTGCGGACATATATGACGATATGCAGAATGTCGCACTCAGGCAGTATTACCTGAACAGGTGCGGGACATCGCTGACCGATAAATATGCGGGAGAAAGTGCCAGGAGCGCGTGTCATACCGATCCGATCACTCTGCAGCAGGATGTGAACGTTTCGATGGACGTGACCGGTGGCTGGCACATCAACCAGTCCGGTGACCGCGATGTGGTACGCGGGTGCAACACGATAGAGGCTCTGCTGATCGCATATGAGTACAATACGGAGGTATTCTCGGATGAGGCCGGGCTTCCGGAGAGCGGTGACGGGATACCCGACATACTGAATGAGATACGGGTGGAGACAGACTGGCTGCTTAAGATGCAGGATCCCTCCACCGGTGCGGTATATGAGGGCATCGTGAGTACGGATCAGGGAAAAGGCCTCGACAATCCGTGCCATGTGATGGCGATAGACATGGATGCCACATTGGCTTTCGCATCGGCACTGGGCTACTTCAGCTATATATATCAGACTGTTGATAATGTTTATGCGACCGTGTGTCTGCAGGCTGCCGACCGCGCGATGAAATATGTCGCGAAGTTCACCGACACGGTGAATGATGATGAATACTTCAAAGCAGCGGCGATGCTCTACCGGGCCACGGGTTACTATACATATCGTACCATCGTCGAGAACTACTGCGTCGAACGTACTGAATACAATATGTCCGACAATGTCGTGTTCATCGGAGCCGTAACATATCTGGCCACGAAGCAGAAGACCAATAATTCCATCTGCGATGTGATGATGTCGAATCTGCGATCATATGCGGAGAAAATGTCATCCGAGCGGCGTGATGCGCTGTACCTGATGGGAGAGAAGACCAAGACGGTCGAGAATGCCACCCTGCTGTCGGAGATCGCCAGACTGACCGTTGCGAATTATATTGTCAGCAGCAACGAATATGAGAATATCATGGAGAAATATCTGCATTATTTCCTGGGATGCAACCCGTACAACATCTGTTATGTGGGGCAGTACGGCAGCGTGAATATTTCGGATACCGAAGTCGGCCGTGATATACTCAGACAGCCGGAGCAGGATGCTTACTTCATCCTTCTGCTGTCGGGAGTTACGGGTTGATATACATTTTTTATGATCTGAAAGGATTGGTTTATCTATGATCAGGCTTATACTGTGTGCTCTGTTTCTGGCAGTGTTTCTGATACTGTCACTGCCTGTGCAGTTCGTGCTGTGGCTGCTCGGATTAAAGTGGCCGAAGGCACCGGATAAAGTTTCATATCCCCTGGTTTCCCGGGCGTTTAAGGTGATAACGTTTTTAGCCGGAACCAGGCTGACCATAGTCGGCAAGGAACGTATCCCGCGGGATACGCCCGTGCTTTTCATCGGCAATCACAGGAGCTTTTTTGATACTGTATTTACGTATTCCAATATAATCAGTCCCACTGCATATCTGGCGAAAAAGGAAACCCGCAAGGTACCCGGCATGAGCATATGGATGTCTCTGATGCACTGCCAGTTCCTGGATCGTAAGGATGTGAGGCAGGGGCTTCAGTGTATACTTAAATGCATCGATCTGGTGAAAGACGGATATTCTATCACGATCTTCCCCGAGGGTACGAGAAATCATGAAGAGGGAACAATGCTTCCTTTCCATGAAGGGAGTTTCAAGGTCGCGACCAAGACCGGCATTCCGATAGTGCCCATAGCCATTACCGGAGCGGGAAACGTGTTCGAGGATCATCTGCCTTTCATACGGAAATGTGAAGTGAAGATGGAGTATCTCGATCCGATATATCCCGATAAACTCGATCCCGAGGATCTGAAGCATATCGGAGCATATACGAGACGAGTGATCGCGAATGCCATGGGGATAGAGGTATAGATATCGGGATCTGAGGCATAACTTACCCGGACAGGAATTAAAGGGATCGGAAAATGGATATGATTATACGGAATGTCAGGGTCATTGACCCGGATTCGGGTCTGGATGATATCGGAGCTGTGATCATCCGCGGAGACAGGATAGAGTCGATAGTGACAGGTGATGCACGATCCGCTGAGGGCCGGGTGACGGCAGCGGATGCATATGACAACATCATCGACGGGACAGGTCTTGTCTGTGCTCCCGGTCTTGTAGATGTACATGTGCATTTCCGCGATCCGGGTTTTACTCACAAAGAAGACATAGAGACGGGAGCCCGCGCCGCTGCGGCAGGCGGATTTACATCTGTCGTGATGATGGCAAATACGAGCCCCGCCATCGATAATGAAGACACGCTGCATTACGCCCTGGATAAGGCGGCGAAGCAGCCCATACATGTCTATACCTGCGCGGACATTACCATGGATCTGTACGGAGAGGAGGTCACGGACATGGAGCATCTGGCCGGACTGGGTGCGGTGGGCTTCACTGATGACGGCATACCGATCCGTGATCCCGGGATATGCAGGCAGGCGATGATCAGGGCGGCAGGGGTGCACAAGCCTCTCAGCTTCCACGAAGAGGATCCCGCATATATCTCGAACAACGGGATAAACGCCGGGGCCGCATCCGAGTATTACGGTGTCGGGGGTTCACCGCGGCAGGCAGAGATATCCATGATCAGTCGCGACATTGAGATCGCACGGGAGCTGATGCCGGATGTTCCGGATATAGTCATACAGCACATATCCACAGCGGAAGGAGTGGAGCTGGTCAGAGAAGCGCGTAAGACCGATCCGCATATTCATGCCGAGGCCACTCCGCATCACTTCACATTGACCGAGGATGCACTGATCAAGTACGGATCCATGGCGAAGATGAATCCTCCGCTGCGTACGGAAGCGGACAGACAGGCTATCATAGAGGGACTCCGTGACGGCACGATCGAACTGATATCCACGGATCATGCTCCTCATACCATCGAGGAAAAGAGCAGGCCCATTACCGAAGCACCCAGCGGGATAATCGGACTGGAAACTTCACTCGCACTCGGGATAACCACTCTGGTACATAAGGAAAAGGCACTTACGCTTAACGAATTGCTGCGCAGGATGACGGTTAATCCGGCCAGACTGTATGGTCTGGATGCCGGACGGATATATGAGGGCGGACCGGCGGATCTGGTGTTGTTTGATCCGGATGATGACTGGATAGTAGCCGACAGATTTGCATCCAGATCATCCAATACGCCTTTCGTCGGCTGGACTCTCCGCGGGAGGGTACGCATGACCGTATGCCGCGGCGAGATAGTGTTTAGCTGTTGAATATGATAAAATTAGGCAAATGAAACGAAAAACCAAAGCAAAAGTAATACTTCAGAAACAACTTCAGGAAGGCATATATGATCTGAGACTGGGCACGGATCTGGCACGCGATGCACATGCCGGTCAGTTCATCGGCATATATACGAGCGACAGATCGAAACTTCTGCCCCGTCCGATCTCGATATGCGAATATGACCGGGATGAAGGGATGCTCAGACTGGTATATCGTGTCACAGGTCCCGGCACGGGGACTGAGGAGATATCTCATCTGACACCCGGAGACGAGGTATACATCATAGGTATCCTCGGCAACGGATATGATACACGGATGATAGCGGATAATTTCAGCCATCCCGTTATCATGGGAGGAGGTATCGGTATCCCGCCGATGCTTGGTCTGGCCAAGGAGCTGGATGAAGCCTATCAGGGCAATGTGCAGATCACATCCGTTCTCGGATATCGTGACAGTGATCTGTTTCTCGATAAATTCTTCGGAGATTCCTCGAAGGTATATATCGCTACTGAAGACGGATCCGTAGGAACCCGGGGCAATGTGCTGGATGTGATGAGAAGCTCCGCGTCCGATTCGGGAAACGGTAAGATCGAGTGTGATGTCATACTTGCCTGCGGTCCCATGCCGATGCTCAGGGCGATAGCGGGATATGCACATGAGAACGGTATCAAAGCTTATGTGTCTCTCGAGGAGCGTATGGCATGCGGGATAGGTGCGTGCCTTGGGTGTATTACCCGCACACGCGGTATAGATGCTCATTCACATGTTCACAATGCACGCATATGCACTGACGGTCCGGTCTTTGATGCCGATGATCTGATGCTGTGACATATACAGGTAGAATTATGAATACTCAAGTTACGATTGCCGGAGTTGATTTCAAGAATCCAGTTACTGTGGGATCGGGAACCTTCGGTTCGGGAATGGAATACAGTGATTTCGTTGATCTCTCAAGGCTTGGAGCGGTCACTACCAAAGGTGTAGCCCCCGTACCGTGGGAAGGAAATCCCACACCGCGTGTATGCGAGGTATACAGTGGCATGCTCAATGCCATCGGCCTGCAGAATCCGGGCATAGATGTTTTCTGTGAGCGTGATATTCCATTTCTGAGACAGTTCGATACGAGGATCATCGTCAATGTATGCGGTAAGACCGAAGAAGAGTATGAAGCGGTCGTGGAGAGACTGGCGGACGAACCCGTGGATATGCTGGAGATCAATGTTTCCTGCCCGAATGTAAAAGAAGGTGCGATCGCCTTCGGCCAGAACGCTCAGGCACTGGAGCATATTACACGCAGGATCAAGGCAAAAGCAAAACAGCCCGTGATCATGAAGCTCAGCCCGAATGTCACGGATATAACCGAGATGGCACGTGCGGCAGAGGCAGCAGGCGCGGATGCGATCTCACTGATAAATACGATCACCGGAATGAAGATAGATATTGAGCGCAGGACATTTGCACTGGCGAATAAGACGGGCGGTCTGTCCGGCCCCGCCATACGTCCGGTGGCTGTCCGCATGGTCTATCAATGTGCTCAGACCGTGAAGATACCGATCATAGGAATGGGCGGCATCGCTACCGCCGAGGATGCACTGGAGTTTATACTGGCCGGTGCGACGATGGTCGCAGTGGGAGCGATGAATTTCGTGGATCCCGAGACCACGATCCGCGTGATCGACGGCATCGAGGCATATATGCGTTCACATGATGTTGACGATATCCGTGATTTGATCGGTGCGGTGCGGTAGGATGTTTTTTAATTCTTTCGAATTCCTTGTATTTTTCATAATAGTTATCGCAGTATATTTTCTGCTCCCGACCGGCAGCAGGTGGCGTAAGTATTGGCTGCTGGGTGCCAGCTACTTCTTCTATATGAGCTGGAACGCCGCTTATGCGATCCTGATACTGATATCCACTGTCGTGACATATTGTGCAGGTCTCCTGCTGAGCCGTACTTCCGGTGAGGACATTCGTAAACGCAGACTTATCGTTGCAGGCAGCCTTATCATCAACCTTGGACTGCTCGGATATTTTAAGTATTTCAACTTCTTTACCTCCGGGATAAACGGCATGCTTTCCGTCTTCGGACAGAGTATGCGCATCCCCTCGCTGGATATCCTTCTTCCGGTGGGCATATCGTTTTACACGTTCCAGGCCGTTGGATACACGATAGATGTGTATAGAGGAGACACCGAGTCGGAACGCGACTTCTTTAAATACGCATTGTTTGTATCCTTTTTCCCGCAGCTGGTAGCCGGCCCCATCGAGAGATCCCGCAATCTGATCCGTCAGTTGGATATGAATAACCGCTTTGATTTTATCAGTGCAAGAGACGGTTTTTTATTGATGCTGTGGGGATACTTCCTTAAGGTTGTTCTGGCTGACAGACTCGCTATTTTCGTGGATACGGTTTATGATTCGCCCGATATCTATCCGGGTCTGTATATTGTGATCGCCACTGTGTTTTTCGGATTCCAGATATACTGCGATTTCTACGGATATTCGACCATAGCGATAGGGGCCGCACAGATTCTGGGTATACATCTGATGGACAACTTTGACGCTCCTTATCTGGCTGATACGGTGAGCGGCTTTTGGAGACGCTGGCATATATCACTGACATCGTGGTTCAAGGATTATCTGTATATCCCTCTCGGAGGCAATCGCCGGGGGAAGATCCGCAAGTACATTAATATACTGATCGTTTTTCTGGTGAGCGGACTTTGGCATGGGGCATCGATGGCTTTTGTGCTCTGGGGAGGTATCAACGGCCTGTATCAGATCATAGGAGAAATACTCGATCCTGTGAAAAAGAAACTCACATGGTTACCGAGGGTGATCAGGACGATCATAACTTTTGCCCTGGTTGATTTTGCGTGGTTGTTTTTCCGTGCGGGAGATATTACCAAAGCCGGAGTGATACTTAAGTATATGCTTAACCCTGCTTCTGCAACTGTTTCGGGCGGCCCCGTGATTCTGACGGACGGGTCCGTGTTTAACTGTGGTCTGAATCAGGCAAATATGATCTGCCTGCTCATATCGCTGGTGGTATTGCTGGTCTCGGATATATGCAGAGAAAGGCACATAAGCATACGCCGTGCGATATGTAACCTGCGCTGGTGGTTCAGGCTTCCGGTGCTGGTGATCATAGTGTGCGTGATCCTGGTATTCGGCATATGGGGTTCCGCATATGATGCGGCAGGGTTCATCTACTTCCAGTTCTAGGTGCGAACATATGATGAAAGACAGTACAGCACTGAAAAGATTAATAACAAGCATCGCATTCGCCCTCATGCTCGCAGCAGCTCTTTGGGGGCTTACGCATTTGCTTGAAGACAAGATATCGTATCGGGAAAAAGGCGATTATTTCTCGACCGACACCGATTATGACGTGATATTTTTTGGCGTAAGCCATATGTGGAACGGAGTTCTTCCGATGGAGATGTGGCAGGAGTTCGGTATCAGTTCGTATAACTGGGGCTACTCCAACTCGACTCCGGCAATAAACTATTATCTGCTTCAGGAGGTACTGAAGAAATCCGATCCGAAGGTTGTGGTGCTGGATATCAACGGCGTAGTGGAGTATGAAGATGACGGCAACGGCAAGTATGACAGAGATTCCATGATGCAGGCACATGTGGAGTATGACCGTTTCCCGATATCCGTGAACAAGATCAGGGCTGCGATCGATGTTTTTGATGATTATGACGGCAGAGCTGATTTTATATGGGATTTCATACTCTATCATAACCGCTGGGATCATCTGACTCGCGAGGATTTCGGCGGATATGTACGAAACAGGGAACGCGGAGCAAGATTTTTGGATGGTATTTCGCATGCCGATATCGCGTGGACATCACGGGATGAGAGAATCGATAATCTTGAAGACTATACCTGTTATCAATACTTCATCAGAACTATAGAACTGTGTCGTGACAGAGGTATACCCGTGCTGTGCACCTGCCTGCCTCATATATGTGATGCTGTGAGTCAGAGGGTATGCAACACGATAGGGGATAAACTGGTCCAATACGATAACTGCTCATACTACAATATGCTTTATGATGATCTGATCGCATACAGTATAGATACCCATGCTGACGGCGGACACGTTAACTATGCCGGAGCATGCAAGACTACATCCAGGCTGGGTGAGTATCTGAAAAACAATTATGATCTGCCGGACCGGAGTGAAGATCCCGAATGGATCGCCGGTTATGCTGACTATCTGAATCTGCGACGTGAGACACTGGCAAAGCAGGATATGTTTCTTTCATATCTGATGCTGCTGAAAAATCCCGGGCTGACCGTTGATATAGAGTTTTATGATGAGAATATGTGGTATTCACAGTATATAGGCAGCGAGGTTTATTTTGCCGGAGTTACTCCCGCAACATTACCTGTACCCGATGATATCGGGGAGAGGCTTGCTCAATCCGGCGCTGCCGTACCCGAATCCGGAGTATGTGCTCATACGGTGCTGTATTCGGCTGACGGATCGATATATGATGAGGCATATTGGATGTATGATCAGTCGATAGAATCATCCGATATCGGAGACATGATCGTCCGCATCAGGTGAGCCTTCAGAGTGTACTTTATCGGCATTTTGCGGTATACTGATTAACAGCGGTCATATAGGAAAATATTGGAGAGGTAATCATGTCTATCAAGATACATAACTTTATGGGCAAGCTGGGATGGAATATGCGTAAGTACTTTCCCCAGCTGTCATCTAACGCTTATCTGAAGCTTCAGTTCACACGCAGACGCAAACTCCAGGATCAGTATATTGAGTATTTCCTGAGTTCCGAGGAACCGCCGAAACCGCTTGTTGTAAACATCGAGACGGTTAACAGGTGTAATTCCACATGTGCATTCTGTACTGCGAATATATATGCGGAGAAGAGACCGCTTATGAAGATCGACGATGATCTCTATTACTCCATCATCGATCAGCTGGCGGACTGGGGATATAAGGGACATCTGACATTGTACGGCAATAATGAGCCGCTGCTTGATCCCCGTATTATCGAGTTCCATAAGTATGCCAGGGAGAAACTGCCCGATGCATTCATATTCATGTCGACGAACGGTCTGATCCTGAAGCTTGAGACCGTACAGGAAGTCAAGAAGTATGTCGATCAGCTCATCATCAATAACTATTGTATGGACATGAAGCTGCATGACAACATACAGGAGATATATGATTACGTAAAGGCTCATCCCGAAGAATTCGATGATGTCGAGATTCTGATCCAGATGAGATATCTGCAGGAGGTTCTGACGAACCGAGCCGGATCGGCTCCGAATAAGCAGGCCACAGAGAAGATCATCACCGAGACCTGTCTGATGCCATATACGGATATGTGGATCATGCCTAACGGCAAAATGGGAATATGCTGCTGCGATAACTTCGAGGTGACGGATCTGGCCGATATACACGAGATGGGTGTGAAAGCCGGCTGGAACTCGGAGAAATACCGCAAGCTTCGTGAAGACTTAAGGAACGGCAGACAGAATTATCCTTTCTGTAAGCATTGCGATTTCATAGATGCGGGGTTGCGTATGGTTGCCGTGCAGGATGAGCTTAATCATTCCACGGTTCTGCACGGGGCAAAGCAGTCGCTCAGTCAGAAATAGGTGACGAAAACTAGGAGGATTTATCCGCGGATGAGTAAAGTATTGATCATAGGTGCCGGTCCTGCCGGTCTGACAGCTGCATATGAGCTTCTCAAGGCCGATAAAGGATATGATGTCACTGTCCTTGAGGAATCATCCTGCATCGGCGGCATATCGAAGACCGTAGAGTATAAGGGCAACCGCATGGATATGGGCGGTCACAGGTTCTTTTCCAAGATTCCCGAGGTCAATGCCTGGTGGGACAGCATCCTTCCCGTTCAGGGATCGCCTACATGGGACGATAAGAAGCTCGGACGTGAGATGCCTCTCAAAGCAGGAGGCCCCGACCCTGAGAAGACCGATCGTGTCATGCTGACCAGACACAGGGTATCCAGGATCCTCTTTGATTCGAAGTTTTATGATTATCCGATATCACTTAAGCCCGAGACATTCAAGAACTTCGGTTTTGCGACCACGATGAAGGTCGGTTTCTCCTATCTGGCTTCAGCTTTCCACAAGAGACCGGAGGACAATCTCGAGAATCTCTATATCAATAATTTCGGGAAAAAACTATATGCCATGTTCTTTGAGTACTATACCGAGAATCTGTGGGGCAGGCATCCCAGCGAGATAGATGCCTCATGGGGCAAGCAGAGGACCAAGGGCCTCTCCATTTTCGGTATCATCAAGGATTATCTCG
The DNA here is from genome assembly GCA_946620235.1 of uncultured Lachnospiraceae bacterium. GTDB lineage: Bacteria > Bacillota > Clostridia > Lachnospirales > Lachnospiraceae > XBB2008. Next base: position 27,661 of record CAMONC010000007.1, read on the forward strand.
GCAGACTGTTTAAAGTCAAGAATCGTAAGGTCAATACTTCTCTCATAGAGGAGTTCAAGTATCCCAAGCTCGGTCCCGGCCAGCTCTGGGAGGTAGCCGCCGATGAAGTACGCAAAATGGGCGGAACCATATTGATGAACTCTCAGGTGACGAAGGTTCATAAGAATGCCGATAACCATATGACAGGCCTGACATATGTGGCTGAAGGATCCGAGCATGAGCTGGATGGCGACATCATCATCTCATCTATGCCGCTGAAGGATCTCGTTGGCGGCATGAATGATGTTCCTGCTGCTCAGTCGGAAATAGCAGCCGGACTTCCCTACAGAGATTACATGACTCTGGGTGTGCTTGTTCCGAAGCTGAATCTCGAGAACAAGACCGACATCAAGACCGTATCGAATATAGTGCCCGACTGCTGGGTATATGTCCAGGAGCGCAAGGTTAAGCTCGGCAGATTCCAGATCTACAACAACTGGTCACCCTATATGATCAAGGATATCGAGAACACCGTATGGGTCGGCCTGGAATATTTCGTCAACGAAGGTGATGAATTCTGGACGATGCCCGACGATAAGTTCTCCGAGTTCGCGGTTAATGAGATGGTAGTGCTCGGTCTGATCGACTCGGCCGATGATGTGATCGATACTCATGTGGAACGTGTGAAAAAGGCATATCCCGCATACTTCGACACATATGACCGCATAGACGAGCTCGTAGGATATCTGAAAGGCATAGACAACCTTTACTGTGTAGGACGTAACGGTCAGCACAGATACAACAATATCGACCACAGTATGTGCACATCATTTGAGGCTGTAAAGAATATCCTCTCCGGTGTGACCTCCAAGGATAACGTATGGAGTGTTAATACAGAAGAAGAATATCATGAAGAGTCTACAGAACAGTCTGAAGAACTGGATTGATACAGACAGATCCGATTTTATCCGAACCCTTCTGCTATCGGAGGGGTTCGGTTTTTGCTTCTTTTTAAACTTTATATGGGGACACAGCCTGGACAAATGGGATACCGTAGCCGGCAGGCTGATACCGAGCCTGCTCACCGCTCTTCTGACCGGCAGTTTGATGGCCATAGTGCTGGTGTGCATATGGGCATGGCGCAGGGGGACCGGAACGGTCTCACCGGCAGTCGTGACTTCGGAGCGAGCGGCTTCGGAAGCACCGGCAGACTCTCAGGTGCGCGAGCGTGCCGTCAGCCTGAAACTGTGGCTTATATCAGCCGTGCTCATCCTGATCGCATGGATCCCCGTCTGGCTGGCATATTTCCCTGCTGTCATTGCGTATGATGCAGAGGCACAGCTGGGACAGCACATATCGCAGATGTATACTACTCATCATCCGCTCCTGCATACGCTGATCATGGGCTGGTGCATGGATCTGATGTGGAATGTGGACGGCATCAGGGCCGGCATGGCACTCTATTCCGTACTTCAGATGATATTCATGGCGGGAGTGCTTGGCTGGGGCATCGCCGAAGCCCACAGATTGGGAGCCGCCGATTGGTTTATGTTTGCATATGGCGTGTTCTGTGCCTTGTTCCCCGTCCATCCGATACTTGCGATATCCACAACTAAGGATGTGTTTTTCTCGGGACTTGTACTCATATTTGTACTGCTGCTCCGCCGGTATCTGACCGGGGATTATCCCGAAGATAAACACGGGGCTCTCAAACTGAATGCGAAGATCTGTGTCACGGCTGTATTTATGATACTCTTCAGGAACAATGCACTGTATGCACTGGTCCTGATGATGATCATGGTGGCTGTACAGAAGATCCCGGCGAAGGTTAAGAAGCCGATCATCCTTACGGTACTTGCGGGGTGCATTGTCGGAAGCCTGGCAGGCGCAGGTCTGAAAGCCGGCCTGAAAGCCGAATCAGGCAGTCCGAGGGAGGCACTGTCGATACCGATGCAGCAGCTGGCGCGCGTGTATGCCCGCCACGGAGATGAGATCCCACCCGAGCTGGCCGGTAGACTTGAGATCATGTTAAACGGTGACCGTGAAACGATCTCGGACAGATATAACGAGCATCTCGCCGATCCTGTCAAGAAGGAGGTCTCCCTGGATGATCCTGCGGGTTTTGTGAAGACCTGGGTCTCCGTGGGAGTGTCATTCCTCGGAGAGTATCTGGATGCATGGCTTTGTACGACCAAGGGAGCCTGGCATATATACGATGCTTCGGTTAACCGCATCTACGGTGAGGGCAGAGCGTCCGGATTCGGGTATCTGTCCACCGACATGCGTACCCTGCCGCCGGGATTCGAGGTGGATCCGTCGAATTATCTGCCGTGGCTGCGGGATCTGTACGAGACTATAGTGAGTGATAACGCTTTTGAGGAGATCCCTTTCGTCAATATTCTGTTTGCACCGGCAACCTATATATGGATCCTGGTGGCATATGCATATGTGAGCCGTGTACGGCGCAACAGAACGGCGATCACGGTGCTGCTCTATCCGCTGGCCATATATCTCACGATCCTGATGGGACCGGCGATCCTGGTCAGATATATGTATCCATTTATTCTGCTGGTGATACTTCCGATGATACCGGCTGCACGGGTGTTACCCACTGCAGAGAATGTCGTGGAGCCCGGGCCGGCGTGAGAGTTATAACGTTACGGATATGATCATTTTTCAGATAGTAATGTCCATATTGATCCTTGTGGCAGTACCTGTATGTATGGGGCTCACGGTTGTGAGCGGCTTAAAGTGCAGGACGTGGCCTCTTGCGCTTACATACGGGTATCTGGTCATGATGACGAGTTTCGAGCTTGTGACCGTGCCGGTGCTTTTGCTTACGGATTATAATAATTTCCGCTATGTGATGTGGATATATACCCCTCTGATGCTGATCCTGTCAGCCGCCGGAGTGATCCGTGCCTGCAGGACCGGATGTATCGGTGAGGCGAATGACCGTCTGAAGGACGAGTTGAGTGACATCTTTCATGACAGGGAGCAGCTCATAGTCTGGTCTGTTGCGGTCGTGATACTGATCGTGACTCTGGTACTGGTGTCGGTCAGAGTCATATTTGACGGAGATGATGCTTATTATGTGGCTCAATCGCTTATAGCACAGCAAAAAGGTGCGATGTATTCGTCTAATCCCTATACGGGACGTGCGACGACGATAGATATGAGGCATGCTCTGGCGGTTTTCACCATGTGGATCTCGTATGTGGGGAAAATAACCGGCATACATACGACTGTGTTGTGCCACAGTGTACTTCCTCTTGTGTTTATCCCACTGACCATTGTCATATACGGCCAGACAGGGGCCAGACTGCTTAAGGGCAAAATGGTGATGTGGGGTTATTTTGTGATCTTTACGGAAGTTTTCATTCTTTTCGGACGTGTTTCCATGTATACCCCCGAGGCATTTCTTCTCGCAAGGACATGGCAGGGCAAGGCTGTAGCAGCCAATATTCTGCTCCCGACGCTGATCCTTACGTATATGATCATGTCCGACAGGCTGCTGTCAGATGATGACGGCGGATTCGTGATATGGCTTCCCATGCTTCTGGTCAATGCGTCTGCGGGCATATTCAGTTCGCTGGCTGTAGTATTGGTATGCGTGATGACAGGTGCCGGAGGTTTGGTCATATCGATCATGAGACGTAGGATCAGGCCGCTTATATCTGCCTGTCTGTGCTGCATTCCGGGGCTTATATATATGATCTTGTATCTGTACTATACCTATTTCGGGTGGAGATAGACAGGCTTCCCGGTGTCGGGAGACATATGGCAGTGATGCCGATAGAGCTATGGTAGATAATATCAAGGATGTATTCAGAGTCATATGGCAGTATCGGGGTTCGGGCTTTTTGCTCGTGCTTTATCTCGTTGCGCTCGTCTATCTGTTCATTACGGAAAAGGATAAGCGCAACAGATTCCTGGTGTGCTATCTGCCGCTGACACTGCTCCTCATATACATAAGCCCGGTGTATTACCGGATATATGTGCTCGGAATAGATGCCGTGGGGACATATTACCGCAATCTGTGGATGATCCCGATAGCCGTGACCGTGGTATATGCAGGCTGTAAGGCGATAATCGCACACAGACGCATAGGAGCCGTGATAGTCTGCGCGGCACTGGTACTGTGCGGCAGATTCACCTATACCGCTGTTGAGTCTGTCCGTGCGGAAAATGCCTATCATATACCGCAATATGTGTGTGATCTCTGCGACATGATGACGCAGGATATAGACGGTGTCGAGGTTTATGCGTGTGTACCCCTTGAGATGCTGTTCTACGCGCGTCAATATGACTCGGGCCTGTGCCTGATCTACGGCCGTGAAGCCGTTGAGCCGGTCTGGGGCTATTACGATCCGTGTTATGAAGCTTACGAGCTGGCGGAGACTCTGGACTGGGACGAGGTACTTGAACTAACCAGATCTCCCGAGAGGGGCATAGGAGTCGTAACCTACTTCGTGGTACCCGAAGGTCGTGCCATGGATTCCGATCCGACGACGCATGGTCTGACAGAGATTTCGAAGAATAACGGCTATATTTTATACAAGGACGAGGTTGCCGCCGAACATGTCCGAGAAGTACTCAAGGGCACCCTCTATATGGAATAGCATATGTTGTTTAATTCATACATCTTCATATTCCTGTTTTTCCCCCTGTGTATAACCGGTTTTTATCTTCTGGCCGGACATGATCGCGATGTGCTTGCCCGAATCTGGCTGATCGGGTTTTCCCTTTGGTTTTACGGGTTTTTCAGCCCTGCCTACCTGATCATTATGGTCGTTTCCATTCTGCTAAATTATCTTTTAACCCAATGCATGTATCAGCGCGGCCCCAAAAACGAAAAAAAGGCCATATTAATCGCAGGCGTTATTATAAACCTCGGTCTCCTCGGATATTTCAAATATCTGGACTTTGCGATATCAAATCTTAATTTTATTTTTGGGACTAATATACCATTAAAAGAAATATTGCTTCCGCTCGGCATAAGTTTCTTCACATTCCAGCAGATAGGTTTCCTGGCAGATACTTACAGAGGCGAAGCGGAGCGGGTCGGCTTCATTGACTATGCGTTGTTTGTTTCGTTTTTCCCTCAGCTGGTGGCCGGACCTATAGTCACCCAGGCGGAGATGCTTCCGCAGTTTAAGACCATCAGAGGCCGTAAGCCCGAAGCAGAGAAGATAGCCCGCGGACTGTCACTGTTTATACTCGGATTATCCAAGAAAGTGCTCATAGCCGATTCACTGGGACGTGCCGTGGACGCGGGATATGACATGATACCGCAGTTGGGCGGTCTGGACAGCTTTCTTGTCATGCTGTGGTATGCGCTGCAGCTTTATTTTGATTTCAGCGGATACTGTGATATGGCTCGCGGACTGGCGGGAATGCTGGGCTTCGAGCTTCCCGTGAACTTCGATTCGCCCTATCAGGCAGATGATATAACCGATTTCTGGCACAGATGGCACAGAACTCTGACCAGATTTTTTACAGGATATGTATATATACCTCTGGGCGGAAGCAGGCGTGGCGAGGTTCGGACCATAGTAAATATATTGACAGTGTACCTCTTAAGCGGTCTGTGGCATGGTGCCGGATGGAACTATATACTCTGGGGAGCCTTGCACGGGGTGGCATATTCGATAGTCAGGACAGTTCAGAGGCATATGCACAGTTGTGGTGATTCTGCCCGGACCGCTGATGATGACGGAGCCGGACATCCCGTGATAAATCCCGGATCGACCGCGTTGAGGAGTGTCGGCAGGATCGCTTGCCGTGCAGCCGGCAGGATCGTAACCTTTTTATATGTGAGTTTCGCATGGATATATTTTCGGGCGGACAGCATATCTCAGGGGACTGAGCTCATACGGAGGATGTTCAGCGGAACCTGGAGAAGTGTGAACTACACCCTGGCCGATAAGTTCGTTGAGATTGATGAGCTGTGGTATATCGTGAAGTTCTCCGGCCTGCCGGGGATCAATTTCCCGCTGGCCCACAATCTGGTCATGATCGCAGTTACGATCGCAGCTCTGGTCACAGTGTCTGTCGTGCCGAATGCGGATAAGTGTGTGCAGAAGATGAAACCGGGTATCGTGAATGCCGTTCTTCTCGGTGTTCTCGGCCTGTGGTGTGTACTGTCATTGTCGGAGGTCAGCACCTTCCTGTATTTCAATTTCTAATTCCAATGGACGTAAAAGTTAAATCAGGATTCAAAAAATATATAATAATTCTTCTTTCGATCGGGGCAGCGCTGGCGTTGATATGTGCCGCTTCCGTGGTTGTCGTGGATCCCTTTTTCCATTACCATGCTCCGCTCAAAGGGTTTCCCTATGAGATAGACAATCAGCTCTCCCAGAATCCCGGTATGGCCGCACATATGGACTATGATTCGGTGATCCTCGGCTCATCCATGACGGTAAACTTCGATACGCACGATTTCGAGGAACAGCTGGGCCTGAATACCATTAAACTGCCGTACTCCGGTGCATATCCGAGAGACATATCCAATATCATGAAGGTCATATTCGAGGCACATCCGGATACGGATACCGTATTCCTGGGCATAGACGTGATCAATTACTCATCCGATGCGGACCAGATCAAGTTCCCTTTGCCTGAATACCTGTATGATGACAGCTATGTGAATGATATCAGTTATGTACTGAACAAGGATGTCGTGCTCAATTACGTGATCAAGCCCATTATTTCTCCGGATCCGACGGACCTGGCGACCGTGTATCACAGCTGGTGGACCGATGAATACTACAACATCAACTATGTGATGCCCAACTATATGGCCGATTATGAGGAAATGATCCCCCGCCCCGCGGAGCTTCCCAGGGACTACTTTGAGGAGCAGATTTGTGTTAATATGAAAGAAAATATACTTCCGTATATAGAGGCACATCCCGATACCCGTTTTGTGATATTTTACCCGCCGTACAGCATCCTGTTCTGGAACGACTGCATCAATCAGAACAAGGTCGAGGCCACGCTTCACGAATATGAGGTGATATCGCAGATGCTGCTTGAATATGATAATTGCGAGATATTCTTTTTCGCAGACGAAGAGGATATCATAACCGACCTGAACAACTATGCGGATTATACGCACTATCATCCGAGATATAACTCCCTGATGGTGCGATATTTCGCCGACGGTACCGACCGGGTGAGCGGTCCTGAGGATCTCGAAGCGCATATCAGCCATATGAGGGAGATTGCCGAAGGATTCGACTATGATGAGCTTCTGGACCGGTACCGGTAGATGAAGCCGGCAGCATGCTGATGACTGTAGCCGGCAGACAAACAGTGACGGAGGAATCGAGTGGCCGGTATAGACAGGATAAACGGAACCACTCCGTATGATAAAAATACCATCAGCCGCAGAGTGCAGGACGCTGATGCGAGCAAGGATGACAGCGGATTCAGACTCCTGTCGGACGAAGCCGAGGGTGTGATATATGAGCCCGGCAAAGCTCCGTCCGAGGAAACCAAGACTATTGCCCAGATACGGGAGGAGATAGCCCGTGAGGAGAAAGAAGCCGCGCGGGCCAATCTGCACAGCAGATTTGACGGGCCCGGTGTAGCTGTGGAGTTGTCCACGGACGGTGTTCAGCTGCATGAGAAACCTGCGGAGCAGTCCATAACCGATATTTTCAGGGATACCTGGCGCTCCATCGTCAATTTCTTCCTGTCTATATGGAACGGAGGAAACGAGGAAGCCGAGAAGGGAGCCGGAACCGAAGCATCCGGAGCCGGAACCGCAGCACCGGGGGCCGAAGCCACGGAATCCACGGAAAGCGCGCAGACCGCCGGCATCGACGCAAGCACCACGGAATCCATCCGAACAGCTGCGGATACCGCCGGAGGCATGACGGCTGCCGGTGCAAGGAGCTCTTCCGCGAACCGAATGGACGACGTCAGCGCTTTTCT
>CAMONC010000008.1 GCA_946620235.1 uncultured Lachnospiraceae bacterium
GGCAATGAGTACGCGAACCGGAGCTGAAATCGCTGATATTCGCGTACAGGCACAGACCATGTGTACGCGAACCGGAGCTGAAATCGCCGATATTCGCGTACTTCAAAAAAAGACTTGCATTTTATGGCCGGACTTGATATTATAGTTAAGCGTTCGTGTTCTGAAACGGATGCAGGCACGTATCTGTGGCTCGTTGGTCAAGCGGTTAAGACGCCGCCCTCTCACGGCGGAAACAGCGGTTCGATTCCGCTACGGGCTACTATAGAGTTATCGTTTTAAGTGGGCTTTTACGAGCCCACTTAATTATTTCCCGGGAAGCTCCGGCCGTTTTCGATAAGGAAACAAGCTAAGGAAGCAAGCTAAGGAAACAAGCATGTCAAAACATACTGACTACGAACAGAAAACAGAAGAACTGCTCCGTCCGATAACAGAAGAATACGGGGTGGAGATATACGATATCGAGTACGTCAAAGAAGGTGCGGATTACTACCTCAGGGCGTATATAGATAAAGAGGATGGTGTAAACATCGGAGATTGCGAGAATGTGAGCCGTGCTCTTTCGGATGCTCTTGATGCCGCTGACTTCATACCTGATGCATATATCCTCGAGGTGTCGAGTCCCGGACTGGGCCGGAAGCTCACCAAGGACAGGCATCTGGACCGGAGCATCGGAGATGAGGTGGACATACGCTTCTACAAGCCACCCGATGGTTTTAAGACCAAGGAACTCTCCGGAGTGCTTGAAGGATATGATCCCGAGCATATAATCGTGACCATAGACGGTGAGCAACGGGAGTTTGAACGTAAATCCATATCACAGATCAGACTTGCGTTTGATTTCTAAATAAACAGATCAGATTAACTTAATTCTAAGGAGGATTAAAAATGAGCACTGATAATACCGCAGCCGAGCTTAAGCTTGCGTTGGACATGTTGGAGAAGGAGAAGGAGATCAGCCGTGACGTCCTTTTTGACGCCATCGAAGGATCACTTCTTAAGGCATGCGCCAACCATTTCGGCAAGTCCGATAACTTCAAGGTGGAGATGGACAGGGAGACCTGTGAGTATCATGTATATCTCCAGAAAGAAGTTGTTATGGAGGTCTCCGACCCTGCTACTCAGATAAGCAAGGCTGAGGCGAAAGAGGACAATCCCAAGGTTAAGGTCGGTGACATTGTGGATATAGAGGTACAGTCCAAGGAGTTTGGACGTATCGCAGCGCAGAATGCAAAGAGCTACATACTCCAGATGATCCGTGAGAAAGAAAGAGACGCGATCTACAGCCAGTATGTCGGCAAGCAGAGAACCGTAGTCAGCGGTATCGTACAGAGACGTGTCGGTGAGAATCTGACCATCAATCTCGGCAAGACGGATGCCATCCTCAATGAGAATGAGCAGGTTAAGAGCGAGAACTTAAGACCGAACGACAGAGTTAAAGTATATGTTCTCGAAGTCAAGAAAACCGAGAAGGGTTCCGCCAGAATACTGGTGAGCCGTACACATAAGGATCTTGTTAAGTGTCTTTTTGAATCAGAGGTTGCAGAGATCCAGGACGGTACCGTAGAGATCAAGGCTATCGTCAGAGAACCCGGCAGCCGCAGCAAGATCGCCGTATGGAGCAACAATCCCGATGTGGATGCGGTAGGTGCCTGCGTAGGTGTGAACAGCTCCAGAGTTAATTCCGTGGTAGACGAGCTCAGAGGCGAGAAGGTAGATATCGTTAACTGGGATGAGAACCCCGGCCGCATGATAGAGAATGCACTCAGTCCCGCCAGGATCGTAGCAGTGTTCGCCGATCCCGAGACCAATATAGCCAAGGTGGTTGTGCCGGATGATCAGCTGAGTCTGGCTATCGGCCTTAAAGGACAGAATGCACGTCTGGCCGCTAAGCTGACCAACTACAAGATCGATATCAAGGACGAGACACAGGCTAAGGATGCTCCCGGCTTCAGATACGAGGACTACATGTTCGATGAAGATGAAGAAGAATATGATGAGGAGTATGAGGGGGAATACGCTGAGGACGGCGAGTACGACGAAGAATACGCCGACGAAGCCGATACGGACGCTGAGGAAGCGGATACAGCGGATTCCGATGATGCTGACGGCGAGGAATAATGAGAGAACCCGCAAGACTGTGTGTGGCCTGTCGTACCAGCGCGAGAAAGAGTGATCTGATCCGTCTGGTACGTACTCCGGAGGGAGAGGTCGTAATAGATGTCAAAAAAAGATGTGAAGGGCGAGGTGCTTATATCTGTCCGAACGAAGCCTGCATTGAACTTGCTCGGAAGAAGCACAGCCTGGACAGGGCACTGAAGTGTCACGCATCAGATGATATATATGACAGTTTGAAAGGAATGGTACATGAGCAGACCTGACAAAGTATTGTCGCTACTCGGTATCGCAATGAAAGCCGGAAAGGTAGTGTCGGGAGAAACATCCACCGAATCGGCCGTAAAGAGCTTACAGGCTTTTCTGGTCGTGATCGCGGAAGATGCATCCGACAATACCAAAAAGCATTTTACTGATATGTGCAGATACAGAGATATACCCATCATAACCTACTCCACCAGGGAGGCACTGGGTAGAGCCATAGGTAAGGACTACCGGTCCAATCTGGCAGTTACAGATGAAGGGTTGGCGGACGCGGTCATTCAAGCGACACGTCCCGTATAAAGGAGGAGGAGAGCATATGAGAGTACATGAGTTGGCTAAACAGCTGGGCAAAGAAAGCAAGGATGTCATCAGCTGGATGAAAGATAACGGAATAGAGGGAAAGACAGCGGCCAGTTCGATAGATGAAGAGACTGCAGCCAAGGTTACGGCAGCTTTGGGCGGCGGAAGTGCACCTAAGACTGAAACCAAGTCAGCTCCTAAGAAAGCCGCATCTGCTAAGAAAGATGAAGCACCTGCGACAGAAGCAGTCAAAGCACCTGCTTCCGAGGCAGCCAAAGCACCTTCGACCAAGCCCGCACCTGCCGAAGGCGGTGCTGTACCGGCCAAGAAGCCGGCACCTGCAGACGGTGAGGCACCGAAGAAAAAAAAGAGCAAGATAATCATTGTAAGCAATGCCAATAATTCACGAATGGGCGGGCCTGCAAATCGCGGAAACGGACAGCAGCGCCCCGGAGGACGTCCTCAGGGCAGAGACGACGGGCATCATACTTTGATCAGATCCAGTGTGCGACCGAGCCAGGTCAATGATGAGCCCTATGAAGTAAGGCAACGTCAGATGCAGGAGCGCAAGGAAGCTGAGAGAAAGGCTTCCAAGGCCGTAACTACGGAGGTCACCAACAACAATGAAACAACCTTTAAAAAACCCGATCGCCCGACAAGTACGGTCGTTACAGCAACTCTTAAAGAAGGCACAAAAACTGAAGCTCCTCGCAGTCGTGCTGATAGGAACAGCGGTAATAGCGACAGAGGCAGCAAACCAAATGCAGGGACGGACAATAGATTTAAGCCGGGTGCAGCTCCCGGAGCAGGTAACGCACCTCAGGGACAAGGCAAAGACGGAGGCCGCAAAGGTAAAGGATCAGGTTCAAAAGACCAGCGGTCACGTAAGGACCATATCTACGAGGACGACGACTTCGGAAAGAACGGAAAAGGCTCCAGTAAGTTCGTAAAGCCCGAGAAAAAGGAAGAGACGGTTGAGGAACAGATCAAAGTCATCACTCTGCCCGAGACCATGACTCTTAAGGAACTGGCTGACAAGATGAAGATGCAGCCTTCTGTGATCATCAAGAAACTTTTCCTGCAGGGACAGGTGCTGACCGTCAATTCGGAGATATCATACGAGGAAGCCGAGAATATAGCGATAGAGTTCGATATCATCTGTGAGAAGGAAGTTAAGGTTGATGTGATCGAGGAACTTCTGAAGGAAGATGAAGATGCAGCCGAGGATATGGTTGCCAGACCTCCGGTCATCTGCGTTATGGGTCACGTCGATCACGGTAAGACTTCACTGCTCGATGCCATACGTAAGACCAATGTCACCGACCGTGAGGCAGGCGGTATCACACAGGCTATCGGTGCTTATACAGTCAATATCAACGGCAGAAGCATTACTTTCCTTGATACGCCCGGACATGAAGCATTTACGGCCATGCGTATGCGTGGTGCGAATTCCACCGATATTGCCGTACTTGTAGTGGCAGCCGATGACGGTGTCATGCCCCAGACCATAGAGGCTATCAACCATGCAAAGGCAGCCGGTATAGAGATCATCGTAGCCATCAACAAGATAGATAAGCCCAATGCAAACATAGACAGGGTTAAGCAGGAACTGACCGAATATGAGCTGATCCCCGCAGACTGGGGCGGATCGACCGAGTTCGTTAACGTTTCGGCCAAGTCCGGAGAGGGCATCTCGGATCTGCTCGAGACCATACTGCTGACCGCTGATATTCTGGAACTCAAGGCAAATCCCAATCGTAAGGCCAGAGGTCTCGTGATCGAGGCCGAGCTGGATAAGGGACGCGGCCCCGTAGCTACAGTGCTTGTACAGAAGGGAACACTGCATGTCGGAGACTTCATATCCGCAGGTGCATGTCACGGTAAAGTACGTGCCATGGTGGATGACAAGGGGCGCAGAGTTAAGGTCGCCGGACCTTCCACTCCCGTGGAGATTCTGGGTCTGTCCGATGTGCCCAGTGCAGGTGAGGTATTCATAGCTCACGAGAACGACAAGACAGCCAGAAGCTTTGCAGAGACATATCAGGCTCAGCATAAGGAAGAAATGCTGGCAGAGACCAAGAGCCGCATGAGTCTCGATGATCTGTTCAACAAGATTCAGGAGGGTAACCTCAAGGAACTTAACATCATCATCAAGGCCGATGTTCAGGGTTCTGTGGAAGCTCTGAAGACTTCACTGATGAAGCTCTCCAATGATGAAGTACTGGTTAAATGCATTCACGGCGGCGTAGGTGCCATCAATGAGTCCGATGTAACCCTTGCGAGTGCATCCGATGCGATCATCATAGGATTCAACGTACGCGCCGATGCCCAGATCAAGGACACAGCCGACAGAGAAGGTGTGGATATCAGGCTTTACAAGGTCATCTATCAGGCTATCGAGGATATCGAGGCAGCCATGAAGGGTCTGCTTGCACCCGTATACGAAGAAAAGATCATCGGCCATGCAGAGATCCGTCAGATATTCAAAGCTTCTTCGCTGGGCAATATCGCCGGTTCATATGTGCTTGACGGTGAGATCACCAGAGGATGTATGGTACGTATCACCAGAGAGGGTGAGCAGATATTTGAGGGCAACCTGGCATCCCTCAAGAGATTCAAGGATGACGCCAAGGAAGTTAAGGCCGGATTCGAGTGCGGTCTGGTATTCGAGGGATTCGATGCCATCGCCGAGTTCGATCAGGTTGAAGCATATATCATGGTAGAGGTACCCAGGTAATGCGTAAGAACAGTATCAAAAATACACGTATCAACGCAGAAGTGCACAGGGAACTTGCCGACATCATCAGATCGGAGATCAAGGATCCCAGGATCGCTCAGTTCACATCGGTAACTGCTGTTGAGGTGGCTCCCGACCTGAAGACCATGAAAGCGTGGATCAGTGTGCTGGGCGATGAGAAAGCACTGGATGATACGATCAAAGGTTTGAAAAGTGCAGAGGGTTTCGCCAGACGTGAGCTGGCGAGACGCATCAATCTGCGCAATACACCGGAGATAACATTCATTCCGGACGATTCGATAGCTTATGGCATCGAAATGACTCATAAGATAGATGAGGTTACAGGGTCACAGGATGGATCTGTATAAAGAGTGCGAAGGTGCAAAAAAAATAGCGGTCAGCGGACATATCCGTCCCGACGGCGACTGCGTGGGCTCCTGTATGGCTATAGCTCTTTATCTGCGCAAACGTATGCCGGAGGCCGAAGTAGATGTGTATCTGGATGAGGTTTCGGATATTTTTAACTGCATTCCCGGAGTCGACGGTATTCTGCATGTGGCAAAAAAAGACATAACATACGATATTTTTATTTGTGCCGATTGTGAACCCGCCAGAATGAGCTTCGGGCACGAATTGTACAAGTCTGCGACCAAGACCATAAACATTGATCATCATATCACCAATGTTCCCGGCGGGGGAGATGTGAACTACATATATCCCGAATCGGGATCGGCTGCGGAACTGGTCTATGAGGTACTCGAACACGATCATCTGGATCATGATATAGCTCTGCCCATATATATAGGAATCATTCATGATACGGGGGTATTACAGTACTCAAACGTCAGGCCACAGACACTTCTGACAGTTGCCGATCTGATGAAGTATGACCTGAATTTCCCGGAGATAATACGGAAAACCTTCTATGAGAAAACATATATCCAGAGCCAGATTCAGGGACGCGCGCTGCTTGAGAGCATGATCTTCATGGATGGCAGGTGTGTAGTCAGCGTAGTTGACAGGAAGACGATGGACTTCTACGGAGCTGACAGCAGAGATCTGGAGGGAATAGTTAATGTCATGAGGAATATACGCGGCATCGACTGTGCGATATTCATGTATGAGCTGGGAGTTCAGGAGTATAAGGTCAGTCTGAGAACTTCGGAAGCAGTAGATGCGGCAAAAGTTACGACCGTATTCGGCGGTGGCGGGCATGACCGTGCTGCCGGGGTGACAATGCGCGGCACCTACCATGACGTGATCAATAATCTCAGTAAAGAGATAGCCAAGCAATTAAGCTGATCGACGCACTTTACCACACATTTCTGCAGATATGCTTAACGGTATCATAAATATATACAAGGAGCCCGGATATACGTCACATGATGTTGTGGCGAAGCTTCGCGGGATCACACATCAGAAGAAGATCGGTCATACAGGCACGCTGGATCCGGATGCGGAGGGCGTGCTGTGTGTATGCATGGGGGCAGCAACTCGGGTATGTGACATGCTTACGGATGCCACCAAGCAATATGAGGCCATATGCCTGCTGGGAGTCGCGACCGACACTCAGGACACATCAGGACAGGTACTTACAGAGAAACGCGTGAATGTGAGCGTGGATGATGTGCGCACCTGTATCTCGGGTTTTATCGGTGAGATCGATCAGATACCGCCGATGTTCTCGGCGCTCAAGCGGGACGGTAAGAAACTCTATGAGCTGGCTCGTGCCGGTATAGAGGTTGAGAGGGAACCCAGACGGATCACCGTGTATGATATCGAAGTTATAAGCGTTGATCTGCCCGAGATCACCATGAGGGTGACATGTTCGAAGGGAACGTATATCAGGACTCTGTGCAACGATATCGGTGAAAAACTCGGATGCGGAGCCTGCATGAAACACCTGACGAGGACACGTGTCGGAGATTTTGATTTAAGCACATCGCATAAGCTTGCAGAGATAGAAGAACTGGCACATGAAGAACGTATATCAGATGTGCTGATCCCTGTCGCCGATGTTTTCGCCGATCTGCCCGTTGCAACGGTTACGGAGGCAGGTGCAAAGAGAGCGGTTAACGGCAATCTGCTGGATATTAAAGATGTCGTGACCGACGCCGATAGTTTACATAACATCAAACAGACTGACGCCGAACGGATCAGGGTTGTCGGTCCGGATGGATTTTTTTACGGAATATATGCATATGATCTCGCCGACAGGAAATATCACCCGGTGAAGATGTTTCTGTGCCCATGAAGATAATATCAGGTATCACTGAGTTTCAATTAGATAGTCCTTCAGCCGTAGCAATAGGCAAGTTTGACGGTGTTCACCTGGGACACAGGCTTCTGCTTGATCGTATAATTGCGGCTTCCGACCGAAATCCGGACGTTAAAAGCGTGGTTTTTACTTTTAATCCGTCCCCGGAGAGCCTTTTTGCCGGACAGGCACTTAAGGAACTTACGACCATATCTGAGAAAAGGCTGATCTTTGACCGCATGGGAGTGGATGTTCTCATTGAGTTTCCTATGAATCATCAGACAGCTGCCATCCGAGCGCATGATTTTACGCAGCGGTATCTGGTGGAGCGCATGTGTGCGTCCCTTATCGTGGCAGGCAGTGACGTGACTTTCGGATATATGGGAGAGGGTAATGCCGATACTCTGATCAGATTGGGCAGAGACTACGGTTATGAGTGTGAGATCATAGATAAGGTCACCTATAAGGGGGTTCCCATCAGTTCCACACGCATCAGGAATGCGATCGAGGCCGGAGAAATGGAGCAGGTGACGGCGATGCTCGGTTTCCCGTACAGGATATCGGGATTCGTCACACACGGCAGGCATTTAGGCCATGAGATAGGCATGCCTACCGCAAATGTGATCCTGGCTCCCGATAAAATGACCGGTCCCAACGGAGTCTATTATTCCCGTGTATATACGGCTGACGGTGTGTTCCACGGCATTACAAATGTCGGAGTCAAGCCCACTGTCATGAATGACGAGCTTCTGTGCTGTGAGAGTTTTCTGTATGATTTTGACAGAGATATATACGGAGAGTACATTGAAGTGGAGCTGCTTAAGTTCGTCAGACCCGAGCGGCGATTTGACTCCCTGGATGAGCTGAAGGAACAGATGCAGAAGGATATTGAGGGTGGTCGTGCTTTCCACCGTATGGCATAATATGACGGATATTTTGGTCAAATTTGATACCTGGCTTGCAAGCATCGGAATACTTGGCGGATTCATCAGATTCGCCTTGGCCGCTGTGTGGGCCATTTTTGTGGTCAGTCTGATATTTCGCATAGGCAGGGCCTTTTTCTCAAAGAAACTGAAGATGCATAATCGCATACAGGTACGTTTCGTGGAGAACATACTGCGTATAGCGGTTATTTTGGTCGCTGTATTCTGGGTGTTCAATACCGGCAGTACCGCGGATCATTTTGGCAAGGTACTGTTTCAGGGAACAGCTATCGTGGGTGCGATCATAGGTCTGGCGGCCCAGCCGGTCATTTCCGATCTGTGCTGCGGCATTATGATCAGTGTATGCAAACCGTTCGAGATAGGTGACCGTATCGAGCTTCAGTCCGGAATAGCAGGACAGGTAAAGGATATCACTATCCGTCATGTGGTTTTGCAGGGCATAGGTACGACGGATGTCATCATCCCCAACAGCGTGATCAATTCAATGGCTGTCACGAATTTAAGCCATGGAAA
The DNA here is from genome assembly GCA_946620235.1 of uncultured Lachnospiraceae bacterium. Classification (GTDB taxonomy): domain Bacteria; phylum Bacillota; class Clostridia; order Lachnospirales; family Lachnospiraceae; genus XBB2008. The sequence goes on from CAMONC010000008.1 coordinate 9,128, forward strand.
CGGGATAAGATCGCTGTTCATGAGATTCCATATTGCCTATGGGAGTGATGTTGAGAAAGCACTGGAAATATTATACAGTATCGTTATAGATAGCCCGTATACGGTACCCGCACATCCCGAGGGAGCAGGCATAGATTACAGTCCGGCATATTTTATGGAATATGCGGACTCCAGTCTGGTCATCGCTACTACGGTGTATTATGAGCCGAGTACCGGACTCGGAGATCTGAAGAATGATATCAATCTGCGGGTATATAAAGCATTCGCTGAAGCCGGTATCGAGATACCATACAACTACATGAACGTCGTTATGCACAACGAAAAGGAATAGAAGGTATTAGAAACATATGATTGTTAAATCAGGATTCAATAAATTTATGCCGCTGATCTGCACATTGTGTGTTATCACCACGTTGAGTTTATCCTGCATGGATGTGTATGCTGCCGAGGATAAAGCGGATACAGGTTCACGTCATGCCGGTTTTGAATGGGGATCCGGACTGTTTTCGAGTGCGATAAAAACTTCCGAAGGTGTCGGCAATACCGACAGCACCGGAACAGAAGTGACCACGGTCCGCGAAGTTCTCAGTCTGGTCGGCACGGAATCTCTGTCCGGTGTTTATGCTGCACATAATGATGAAAATGACGATACCGAAGCCGAAGCGGATTCTTCTGTCGAGACAGCCAGGGATGCACTCAACAATACAGAGATGTCTGCGGGAGCAGGGTCACTATTCGGACGTAAGACCGCGGAAGAATATCTGGCCGCCAGAGAAGCTGCAGAAGGGGCCTGCTGGGGATATACGAATCTGGGCATATCAGATGTGTCCGATAATCTGAATATCCGTGCCATTCCCGGTGAGGACGGTAAACTGGTAGGTAAACTTCCCAAAGATGCAGCCTGTGAAGTACTTGAGACCGAAGGCGACTGGACTCATATCACTTCCGGAGAAGTCGATGGTTATGTTAAAAGCGAGTATCTGCTGACCGGCATTCAGGCCAGACAGAGAGTCAGGGAGTTTGTCACGGATGTTGTCAAAGTAGGTGCTGACGGACTGAATGTTCGTGAGGAGCCCAGTACCGATTCTCCTGTTGTTACGCAGGTAGCTACAGGTGAGATTCTTGATTATGTCGGTACCGAGGGAGACTGGGTAGCCGTATTGCTGGATGATGAGACAGTATATGTATCATCCGATTATGTGGAGGTAACGAGCGATCTGCGTACCGCGCTTACCATGACAGAGGTGCTGTACGGGGAAGGCGTATCAGATGTCAGAGCCGCTCTGTGTAACTATGCTCTTCAGTTTGTCGGCAATCCTTATGTATGGGGCGGAACGAGTCTGACCAGAGGAGCCGACTGCTCGGGATTCGTGTTGAGTGTATTCAAGAACTACGGAGTGTCACTACCTCACTCATCGCGTGCTCAGGCCAGCATGGGTACGTCGATCAAACTGGCCGAAGCAAAGGCCGGTGATCTCGTTTTCTACGGTAACGGACGGCGCATAAATCATGTGGCTATATATCTGGGCGGAGGCAGAGTAGTACATGCATCCAATCCCAGAACCGGCATAAGGGTATCCAACGTTGGATATCGTACTCCGGTGAAGGTAGTAAGAGTACTGTACGATTGATCTCACTGATTCGGGTGTGAAATGTCTGTCAGATTTGTCTGCGGGCCTTCCGGCTCGGGGAAAAGTACATATATTCAGCATAAGATCATAGAAGAATCCTTGACTGATCCGGAGCGAAAGTATCTGCTGATCGTTCCGGATCAGTTTACTATGCAGATGCAGAAACGCCTGATCGAACTGCATCCGCATCATGCTTTTTCCAATATAGAAATACTGAGCTTCTCCAGACTGTCTCATCGTATTCTCGAGGAGACGGGCGGTGCCGTGCCGGTTCTGGATGATACCGGCAAGAGTCTGATCATCCGGCGTATAGCCGAGGATGTGAAACCTCAGCTCACCGTCATGTCGGGCAGACTTGATCGCATAGGCTTCATTCATGAGGTCAAATCCGCCATATCCGAGTTTATGCAATACGGTCATGATCCGGATTCAATTCATCGAATGATCGAGAACATTCAGGACCGACCGACACTCGCACATAAACTTCATGATCTGGAGATCATATACAGGGCATTTATGGCTTATAAGGCCGATTCCTATGTAACGAGCGAGGAAACACTCGATATAGTGCGCAGGAACCTGCACAGATCGATGCTCGTGAAAGGTGCAGTTATCGCTTTTGACGGATTTACCGGTTTTACACCTATCCAGGAGAGCGTTATACAGGAACTGATGGTCCTGACTGACAGGGTGTATTTTGCTTTTACCACTGAGGACGGTGCTGACCCTCATACACAGGTGGCACCGGAAGACATGTTCCATTTGTCATGGAGATCGGTGAACAGACTGTCAAAACTGGCAGATGAGGCCCGTGTACCGGAAGAGGATCCCATTATCTTAAGTCTGACAGGAAAAGGAAACACCACGGTTGACATAACACCACAAAAATCCGCAGATCTTGTTTCCCTTGAGAGAAATCTGTTCAGGTATCCCATTCATCAATATACCGAAAAGCCCGGATCGATCCGTATATACAGAGCATCGAACATAATGGAGGAGATCACGGATACCTTTCAGCGTATCTCGACATTGATCACCGGGTGCAGGTACAGATACAGAGATATAGCCATAGTGGTTGGAGATATGGCATCCTATGCGGATGGCATTTCGAGGACAGCAGCTGCTCTGGGCATACCCGTGTATATGGATTACAGCCGTTCTGTATTGCTCTCGCCGTTTATAGAAGCGATTCTTTCGGCGTATGAAGTGCTCAGATCCGATTATTCGTGTGAGAGTATCATCCGTCATATGCGTACCGGTTTCGGCCCTTTGAGCATGGAAGAGACGGATGAACTCGAGAACTTCCTGATGGCACGCGGAATTCGCGGCAGGCGTGCATTTGACCGTGTCTGGACCTGCGCAGAACCGGATACCGGGAATGGTACGGAGGAGGCTTCGATCAGACGTGTCGAAAAGTATCGTAGACTCAACACCATTCGAGAAAAAGTGAAAGATCACTTTGCGAGTTTACATAACACCGAAACGACTATCCGGTCGTATTCCGAAAGGTTATATGACTTTATGTCGTCGGGAGGTATGTATGAAAGACTCATGAACATGGCCGCTCGGTTTACAGAAGAGGGTGACCGTGCTTCTGCCATGCAGTATGAACAGGTATTTGACCGTGTATGTGAGCTGCTCGATCAGATAGTTACTTTGACAGGGGACAGCTGCGTAGATGCAGATGAGTTCAGACATATACTGGAAGCGGGACTCGGTGAGATACGGCTCGGTATCATTCCGGGTGAGAGCGATCAGATAATGGTGGGCGATATCATCCGTACCAGACTGGAATCCGTCAGGGTACTCTTTCTATTGGGTGCCAATGATGAGAATATCCCGGGCAGGATGTCGACCGGAGGGATCATATCCGATCCGGACCGGGATTACCTGAACGGAATGGAAGGTATGGAACTTGCCCCCACTCCGCGTGAACAGATATTCACACAGAGACTGTATCTCTATATGAACATGACCAAGCCCACAGATGGGTTGATCGTGTCATACAGAGCTTCAGACGAAAAAGGTTCGCCGATCCAGGCCTCATATCTGATCCATATGTTATGTAAACTATTTCCCGGCGTTTCTCATTTCAGATCCACTGAAACACATACGGTTGACGGCGTTATCGCACCTGCAGACAGACTCTCCGTAGCCGGCGTGTGCGCGGATATGATGAGAGAATATGCCGGTGACAGACTGAGCGGACCGGAGAAAGAGCGGCTGTCGGTATTGTGTCGGGTGATGGAGTCGAGCGGTGATGCGGATATTCTTGATGGCATCCGTCACATGAGCACTCTGCATTATAACCATACCCCCCTGTCTGCTGCGCTTGCCGAAGATTTATACGGTTCGGTGATGCAGACTTCGGTGAGCAGACTGGAGAGATTTGCCGGATGTGCTTATGCCCATTTCCTGAGCTATGGTCTGATGCTGAGGGAAAGGTCAGAGTATTCTTTTGAAAACAACAATATGGGTGATGTATATCACCGGGCTCTCGAGGAGTTTTCGAAAAGGGCCTGTGAAGAAGCCTCGGGCTGGGATGGCTTAAGCGATGCGGATGCGGATGCCTGGGTGGATGAGATCATGGACAGACTCATCGACACATACGGTGACACCATATTGATATCCAACAATCGCAACATAGCCATGAGCAACAGACTCCGCAGGATCGTAAAGAGAAGTGTGGACACTATAAGATACCAAGTCGGAGCAGGGAAGTTCATTCCGACATTTTTTGAGCATGGCTTCAATGAAAAGAGGACATATAAGACAGATGACGGCACAGAGAGGTCATATCGTCTGACGGGCAAGATAGACCGCGTGGATATATGTGAGACGGAGCAGGATAAGTACCTGCGCATAGTGGATTATAAGTCCGGAAATAAGGATTTTAATATAGCTGCACTGTATCACGGACTGATGATGCAGCTGACTGTATATATGGATATAGCACTTAAGATAACGACCGATACCATACCCGCGGGCATGCTGTATTATCATATGGATGACCCCGTGGTGGATGCGGATGAGAGTATATCCGATGAGGAAGCACGTGATCTGGTCCGCCGCGATCTCCGCATGAAGGGTGTGGTAAACAGTGATCCCGATATAGCAAAACTGATGGACGGTTCACTTGATGCCGGTATCAGATCAGACGTCATTCCTCTGGCCTATACCAAAAATAATACGCCTGACAGATACTCAAAGGCATACTCGACGGAAGAATTGAAACTGATGCTCGGATATGCCGAGAAAAAGATGGATGAGCTGACTTCCGCGATTATGGATGGCTGTATAGATGTCCATCCTTCATACATGAAAGGCTCGGATGCTCCCTGCAAATGGTGCGATTATGCATCGGTGTGTCATATAGCCTCACGTATACCCGGGTATGATAAGTCGGAGTACAGCGATGATCCGGATACTATTCCGAATATCATGAGAAAAGCCGTATCCGGCGATAAGGATAGTGATGGGAATTGAGTTTACCGTAGATCAGAAAAAAATAATAGAAGCCAGGGACTGCAGCCTGATAGTGTCCGCAGCTGCCGGAAGCGGTAAGACAGCTGTGCTCGTGGAGCGCATCATAGGTCTGATCACAGATCCGGAGAACCCCGTTGATATAGACACATTACTGGTGGTTACCTTTACGAATGCTGCTGCGGCACAGATGAAGGATAAGATACGCGAAGCCATTACAAAGCGTCTGGAGGAAACACCGGATGATGCAAATCTGTTGAGACAGTCCACTCTGATACACAATGCGAGGATTTCGACCATAGATTCCTTCTGTCAGTATGTATTGCGCAATTCTTTTGCTGACATTGATATAGATCCCGGATTTCGTATCGCCGAACCGGGCGAGAATTCGCTGCTCGAAGCCGATGTACTTGACCGTCTTATCGAGGAAAAGTACGGGAGCGGAGACGAGGAGTTCCTGTATATGGCGGATCATCTGGCTCCAGGCGCACGTGATTCAGGAGTGGCCGATGCGGTGTCTCATATATACAAGGTGGCTGAATCCGATCCCTGGCCTTACGAGTGGCTGAAGATGCGCATGCGGGATCATGCTATACCCGAAGGCGGGGGACTGCCTGATGAGATAGTATCCCGGATACGTGACAGGGTTAAAAAAACAATATCAATAACGCTTGATATCTATGAGAAAGCCCTGAACCTGGCTGATATCGGGGGTCTCCATGCCGACTATATCAGAGTGATCGAAACGGAGAGAGATGCCCTTAAAACCATTTACGGAAGTATCGAGAGTGATGAAGCCATCAGCTATGATGAAATGGTTCATCTGGTCGGAACACTGACTTATGAAGCTCTTTCCCGCAAATCCAATCCCGATGAGGATAAGGTGATAAGGGAACGGGTCAGGAATATGCGTACCCGGGCCAAAACCGGAATGGAGAAGTTAAAGGACTCATATCTGTCAACCACATCCGCCGAAGCGGCAGACAGGATAAGGGCCTGTGAGCGTACCGTTTCCGCCCTGTGCCGGCTGACCATGGACTATATGGATGCACTCCGGGAAGCCAAAGCCGACAGAGGCATACTTTCTTTTGCGGACTGCGAACATTATGCGCTGGATATACTGGTACGAAGATGTGACGACGGAAGCTGGGAATTCACTGACGCCGCATCTCAATACAGGAGCTTCTTCAGTTATGTTTTCATAGACGAATATCAGGACTCCAACATGATCCAGGAGCTGATACTGTCAGCGGTATCCGGGGAGAGTGAAGGCAAATATAACCGCTTCATGGTAGGTGATGTCAAACAGTCGATATACAGGTTCAGACAGGCTGAGCCCGAGATATTCATAAGCCGTTATCATGAATACGGATATGAAGATAAAGACAGACGAAAGATTGACCTGAACCGTAACTTCCGCAGCCGCAGTCAGGTTCTGGATTCGTGTAATGCACTTTTTGAACGTGTCATGACCGAGGCTGACGGGGGAGCGGATTATGACGAGCATGCATCGCTCAAGTACGGCGCCGGCTATCCCGAGGCAGGAGAAAACGATCATACCACTGAACTTGTATTTACCAATGCCTCCGAAGGAGTGTCTTCGGACCGGGCCATGACGGAGGGGGAGGCGATCGCGCGGCGTATCGATGCTCTGATGGCCGACGGCATGACGGTATGGGATTCGGATGCAGGGAGCATGCGTCCCCTCAGATACGGGGATATAGTCATCCTGTACAGGGCAAGCATTCCGGATGCCGAATGTTATAAGCGTGTTCTCGAGAGCCGGTCGATCCCCGCACAGCTCACGGGAAGCTCTGGATACTTCGCTACTTACGAGATATCGACACTGATGAATCTGCTTCGGATCATAGTCAATCCCCTGCAGGACATTCCTTTCTATGGGACTATGGAATCGGTTATAGGTGGTTTTACACCTGAGGAGATCGCACGTATAAGTCTGGCTTACAGACAGTCACTTCCCGAGGGTGTATACCCCGGAGAGGGCTACATGTATGAAGCCTGCCGTCTGGCAGCTTCGGAGGGAGATGAGAAAGTGGGTGTATTTCTCAATATGCTCAACCGGTATCGTGAACTCTCCGAATATACGAGTGTCGATGAACTGCTCAGTGCGATACTGAATGATACATCTTACAGGACATTGATGCTGGCGATGCGCGGAGGCCCCAGACGAGTGGCCAATGTGGATATGCTCATACGCAAGGCGACCGATTTTGCGGGAACATCATACTTCGGCTTGTACAATTTCATTCGTTACATCGATCTGATGAAGAAGGCCGAAACAGATGACGACGAGGCCGAAGCTCCTGGTGAGATGATGGATACCGTCAGGATCATGAGCATACATAAAAGCAAAGGGTTGGAGTTTCCGGTCGTCATAGTCGCCAGAGAGGGGAGCGAATTCAATCTGCAGGACTCCAGAAGTACGGTGATATGCGATCACAGAGCAGGTATAGGTATCAAGCATATCAATACCCGTAAAAGGATCAAATACGACAATCTGATGTACCGGTATGTGGCCGATTCGATAATCGACCAATCCGTTGCCGAAGAGATGCGCATACAGTATGTTGCCATGACCAGAGCCAAGGAAAAGCTTATCATCATGGCGACCTTGAAGGATGAGCGCGGAAAGAACGACCCCGACACGGATTTTTCCAAACTCGTTATCAAAAGACCTGATAAGCCGGCCGCATATATAGACTGGTATCTGCAGTGCCTGTGTGATGAACTGGATACTGACCGGCTGGAGGTAACATGCGAGCACAGATCGGAACCGTCTCTGCATATCACATATTACAAATCCGATATGTCCGATGAAACCGGAGCGGCTGACTCCTTAATGGGAGCGATTGATACGGAGGTCCGCATGCGGGAACTGGCTGATATATCAGGCATCGATGATGCCGGTGGAGAGGCCGATCCGTACAGAAATTACCTGAACGGGATATATTCATATGAGTATCCTCACACGGATCTGAGCGGACTCTATACCAAAACATCCGTGTCAGTGCTCAAGCATGCGGCGATGCCCGAAGAAGCACCCGCACATGAGCTGATTCGCGGAGAGATAGATGATACCGCTGAAGGAACGGAGGCTTATACGGCTCCGGTACCCCGGTTCATTTCCGGTACAGCCGACAAACCCGGGGCTACAGTCAGAGGTTCGGCGTTCCACAGGATAATGGAACTGTTTGATTTTTGTAGTTTACATAACACAAAAACAGCCGCTTCGTCCGTCTCGGCAGGTGTCGCTGCAATTATCGCAGCCGAAGAACTTTCCGCTCAGATCGAAAGAAGTACGGCAGACGGAACATTATCCGAAGTGGAGAAGCGTATCCTGGATGATCCGGGAGAATCCGGGCGTATCGTAAAATTCCTGGAAAGTGATACCGCCTCCCGTATGGCACGGGCACAGGAGGCAGGCAGACTGTATCGCGAAGCACCTTTTATGATGGGGATACCGGCCTCGCGTGTCGATGAGAGATTTCCGGATTATGAAACAGTACTCATTCAGGGTATTATTGATGTATATTGGATAGAAGATGACGGTGCGGTGATCCTGGATTACAAGACAGACCGTGTCCACAGTGCATCCCGTCTGACAGATCTCTACAGGACTCAGCTGGACTACTACGGATATGCTCTCGAGCAGATGCATATCCCGGTGAAGGAAAAGCTTATTTACTCGTTTGAACTTGGAGAGATCATATCCCTCTGATATTTGTGGTTTGATTATGGGCAGATCGTTCAAAAAAGTCATATATGTTTTGATGCCTTTTCTGGCGTATTATATCGTTCATGATGTGACCAGATTCTTTATGATGTATGTTCTTCAGCTTATTTCTTCGATGAATGCCGGAGTATACTCATATATCAGGGCTCATGACACTTTTGTTTCGGGTTTTATATCCCTTTTGGATATGCTCCTGGGGGCATTGGTACTGATCATCCTTATGAAAAAGGATGAAGAGGAACTATCAATCTGGGATTATGTAAACCTGAACGGCATCAGCTTTTACAGAAAAGACCGTATACATCCCGCGTGGTTCAGCTGGGTGCTGCTCACGATCCAGTCCATCAGCATGGCGCTCGGGATAAATATCCTGATCAAGCTGTCGGGACTGATGAATATATCATCCTACAGTGAGACTTCGGGAGCTCAGTATTCGATCCCGGTCTGGTTCGGATTGCTGCTTTACGGAGTGATTTCTCCCGGGGTTGAGGAACTGCTTTTCAGGCTGATATTCTACGGACGTATGAAGAGACGTTTTCATATAGGCATAGCAGTGGTTGTCAGCTCGATGTTCTTCGGATTGTATCACCGCAATCTTGTACAGGGGATATACGGATTCGCAATGGGTGTGCTCATGTGTATGGCATGTGAGTATGTTCATACCGTGATCGGAGCTCTTCTGATGCATTCGGCAGCCAATCTGACTGTATATCTGCTGGGGATCACCGGCGTGCTCGGAAAACTTGATTCACCCGTCTGCTGTATCATATTCATATGCATCGGATGCCTTACCGTTGTGGCCGAAATCTTCTACAGCAGACAGTCTGTGAGACGTTTCGGCGCGATCGAAGGCATCGATCATGTCGGTTGTTTCTACGTGGATCCCTTGTTATAATAATTGTTAGTATCTTTTTATTCTGCTTTTTTCACTGAAAGGACACAACTTATGAAAGAACTCAAACCCATTACCAATAAATTATTGTGGATATTCGCTGTTGGTCAGTTCGGATGGAGCCTGTTGTCGGGCGTGGTATCAAACTGGATGGTATATTATTACACAGGCAGTCCGGATGCACAGAATCCCAATACAGGCCTGTTCGCATCAGGCATAACCCAGGAGCCGATACTTTTTAAACTCACTCTTTTCGGACTGGTTCTTGCGGTAGGACGTATATTTGATGCCATTACCGACCCGCTGATAGCAGGATGGTCCGATCGCAGCAATTATAAGAACGGACGCCGCATACCTTTTATGCGTGCCATGGCTGTGCCGTTTGCACTGTGTACCATAGGTCTGTTCGTTATCCCCCAGACCGGGATCGTGGCTGTCAATGATGTACTTCTGTTTGCACTTCTTATCGTGTTCTATCTGTTCATGACGATGTTCTGCACTCCTTACAATGCCCTGATCGCAGAGCTCGGTGACACCCAGCAGCACAGGATCAACGTTTCCACGTATATTTCATTTACTTTTATCGTCGGTCAGAGCATATCCTTCCTGCTTCCGAACCTCGCGGGGGCACTTGAGGGTGCGGTGGGACAGAAGGGTTCCATCCGTCTGGCGGTAGCCATTATGGCTTCCATAGCATGTGCAGCCATGCTGATTGCCGCGTTCTATATCAATGAGCGCGATTACATCGATTCGAAACCCAGTGAAACGAAACCTTTCAGCTCACTTATCAAGACTTTTTCCAACGGACAGTTCCGCAGGTTTGTATACAGTGATGTGATCTATTTCTTTGCACTTACCCTGTTTCAGACCGGACTCGCTTTCTATGAGACCAAGCTTATGGAGATCGAGGATACCTGGACATTCGTGCTGACCGCCACCATGACGGCCATAAGTGTCTGCCTGTATCCTGTAGTCAATATTCTGGCGAAGAAGATCGGCAAGAAAAATCTGATCATTATCGGTTTCTTTTCTTATTGTGTTGTATTTGCGATCACTGCTGCATGCGGAAAAGGACTGCACTGGGGCTTCATAGTGGCTGTCACGGCAGCAGTGCCGATGGCTATCCTCGGCATACTGCCTCAGGCTTGCGTGGCCGATGTTGCGGAGCTTACACGACTTGAGACCGGTGAGGACAGAAGCGGTATGTTCTTTGCCGCACGAACATTTGCATTTAAGATGGGCCAGGCACTTGCCATGGTAATCTTCACATCCGTGACGGTATCCCAGACCACAGGCAGCTACAGGGCAACTGCAATCATCGCCTTTGTTACCTGTCTCATCGGAGCACTTCTGTTCTTTGCATTTAATGAAAAGATGATCCTGGGGCGTATTCGTGAACTCAGAGGAAGCGACGAGATCTGATGCTTAAGAAAACGCACGTTATTAACCGCATACTCATCTTTGCAGCCTGCATGTTTGTGCTGACATCATGCGGTAATGAGGAGATGTCCTATACCGATACCGGCATGGCGGCTATCGAGGAACTTGATTATACCGGTGCCCTCGAGGCGTTTGATTCCGCACTGGAGGCCGGTGAGAATGAAAGGCTCATACTGCGCGGGCAGGGTATGGTCTATATGGCACAGCTCAGATATGATGAGGCCATAGAGGCATTCATACGTGCTCTGAACTTAAGTACCGGGGTCCCGGAGGACCTGGATTACGATATCAATTATTACCTGGCAGCGGCATATTATAAGTCGGGTCGTCTGCCTGAGGCAAAGGAGGTATACGATTCCATACTGGCTCTTCGTGATGATGAGTATGACGCTTATTATCTCAGGGGGATCGTATTGCTTGAAAGCGGGGATTATGAATCTTCGATCGCAGATTTCCGCAAAGCGATCAGTATCAACAATAATGACTGTGACATGATCGTGGATGTGTATCAGGTGCTTGCCGCACAGGGATATAAGGAAGCGGGACGGGAGATCATCAGTGAGTGCATAGCATCCAAATCGGATATTTCGGACTATGACTATGGACGTTTTGAGTATTATCTGGGCAACTATGATTCAGCCAAAACCTACCTGGAGAATGCTGACAAAGGTGACTCGGCTCAGATAACACTGTTTCTTGGACGCACATACGAAGCACTGGGCGATTATAACTACGCCATAAGCCTCTACAATACATATCTGGATAAGAATCACAATGCACCGAACATCTATAACCAGATGGGATTGTGCCAGATGAAGATGGAGAGATATTCCGAAGCCCTCAGCTCATTTCAGGCAGGCATGAATACCGAAGACAAATCGATCATGCAGACACTCAAGTTCAATGAGGTCGTGGCTTACGAATATATGTATGAGTTCAGGACAGCGGCGAACCTGATGAAGGATTATATAGCCCTGTATCCGGATGATGCCGCGGCATTGAGGGAGTATGAATTCCTCAAGACGAGATAAGATAAAGATCAGGACAGGATCAGATTACGATTTAGACAGTGGAGGATCATGAGATATGATCAACAAGTTAACCGACAGGATCAAAAAGACCGGGGCACCCATAGTTGTAGGGCTGGATCCGAACCTTAAATTTGTTCCGGAACAGATTAAAAAAGCCGCATACTCAGAGCTCGGTGAAACTCCCGAAGGCGCCGCTGAGGCGGTATGGAGGTTCAACAAAGCCATAGTTGATGCGGTATACGATCTGATACCTGCTGTCAAACCGCAGATAGCCATGTATGAGCAGTTCGGCCTGCCCGGCATGGCGGCTTATAAGAAGACCATAGATTACTGTCATGATCGCGGACTGATCGTCATAGGGGATGTGAAGCGCGGAGATATCGGATCGACATCCGAATCATACGCGATCGCACATCTGGGACATATAAAGATCGGATCGACAGAACATGCTCTTTTTGACGAGGATTTTGCCACGGTCAACCCCTATCTGGGCAGCGACGGTGTCAAGCCCTTTATAGATGTGTGCCGTGCGGAGCATAAGGGCATCTTTGTGCTGGTCAAGACATCCAACCCTTCCAGCGGCGAGTTTCAGGACAGGCAGGTCGTTGCGGAAGACGGCAGAACTCGCAGACTGTATGAACTTGTCGGAGAGCAGGTGGATGCATGGGGTTCCGATCTGATGGGTGACGGATACAGCTATGTGGGTGCCGTAGTGGGGGCCACATATCCCGAGGAGGGACGTATCCTGCGGGAGATCATGCCCAAGGCATATATACTCGTGCCCGGTTATGGGGCTCAGGGCGGACGCGGTGCCGATCTGGTCCATTTCTTTGATAAAGACGGCCTCGGTGCGATAGTCAATTCTTCCAGAGGCATAATAGCCGCATATCAGAATGAAAAATATACATCATACGGTCCCGAAGCACACGCAGATGCATCGCGTGCCGCAGTGGAAGATATGATAGCCGATATCCGCGGAGCATTGGAAAGCAGATAAGCATGAAAAAAAGATCATTTAAACAGAATATAGCCCTGATTGGGGTGATACTTATTGTGATAATGATCCTGGCGACATTGATCACGGCTTTCGCCGATCCGACAGGCAGATACTTCAGAAGCTGTCTGATAGTTACGATAGCCCTTCCGATCGCATTATGGGTGTTCATGTGGGCATACGGAGCCATGATGCATAAGCACACTCCGGCAAGTTTTGATCTGGGCGGCACTGATAAGCCTCCCGCAACAGACATCCCGGAGGATGCAGGGACGGATACTGAAACTGATGAGCAGAAATAATGATGATACAAAGAGCCTGACGATACGTAAGTACCGGATCAGGCTCATATTGACTGCAGTCGGATTGATTATGACCGGGTTTTATCATCTCACCAAACTGAATGAGGAACTGGCCCGGAATATCTACATGCATTTCATCAGGCCGCTTCACGACTCGCTGGCAGACCTGTGTGACGGTACGGATACAGCTGTTATTGAAGTGATCATAGCGTGCCTGTGTGTCGTGCTGGCTGTATACCTGATACTGACCTTGGTTTACATAATTCACCATCTGTTTTCGTTAAGAGATCTTGTCGGCGCTCTTTTGTCGTTAGTGATCACGTTCATCATGACGGCATCCCTTATATACGGCGGTTTCTGCATACTCTGGGGATATTATTATTTTGCCCCGGGAGTATCCGAGATATGCGGCATAGTACCAGATCCCGCCGGTGTGCTTCATGAGGAACTGGTAGCGACGGATGAATATTTTGTGAATCTGGCCAATGAATACAGCGTAAAAGTTTCACGCGATGACGAAGGCGGATTTATTTATTCCGCCGATCCTTATGAACATTCACAGGTCCTGTATGATGCCGTGTCCGTCGTTTTTCCCGGTTTGGAGGCCCCGGTTCACAAACCCAAAGCAGTGCGTTTTTCACGGATAATGAGCTATATGGATTTTACCGGATTCTTTTCCCCGTTTACGGGGGAGGCATGTATCAATGCCGATTCCCCGGAGTGTATGACACCGGCGACCATAGCACATGAGCTGGCACACCAAAGGGGCATAGGCTCTGAAGATGAGGCGAACTTCATCGCCGTGATCACGTGTCTGGAGGACGGAGATCCCGATCAGGTGTATTCCGCAAGTCTGCTGGCTTTGATACATCTTCAGAATGCTTTGCTTAAGAGTGGAGACAGGGACGAATGGCAGCGGATCAAAGATACATATTCTCCGGGTGTGCAGGCGGATCTTGACCGGAATTCGGAGTATTGGTCCAAATACAGGGATACTGTTATGTATAAAGCGACAACCGAAACTTATGACGCATTTTTGAGATCATATGATCAGGAACTTGGTCGTGAGACATATGGGGCCTGTGTCGATCTTTTGGTGGCGTATTACAGCAACATATGGTAAAATAATGGGAGTGCAAAGGGCACATATTGATTTTTTTTGATAAATTATGGTTTTTTCTGAACCTTTTGTGTCTTTGCATGAGTCTTTATTATCAAAGGAAGCATGATTATGGCTACAACATTGCTTAAGAAGTGGCGCGACATGGCGTATTCGGAGACAGCTAACAAAGGCGATCTCCAACGACTCTGGCAGGATTACTTCCAAAAGGAGAAAGATATATACGCCGAACTTCTTCAAACACCCGACACGGTAGTGAAGGGCACTGTGAAGGAACTCGCAGAGAAGTACGACACAGACATTTTAACGATGACCGGTTTTCTGGATGGCATCAACGATAGCCTTAAGGAGCCGAACCCCATCGAAGAGATGGATGAAGAGACGAAAGTCAACCTGGGTTTCGATCTCGAACTTCTCTACAAGAACATGGTAGCAGCCGACGCTGATTGGTTATACCAGCTGGAACAGTGGAATGACATCTTCGACGAGGAGAAGCGCAAGGCTCTCTACAAGGAGCAGAAGTCATCAACCACAGTCCGTAAGGAAGCAAAGATCTATCCCAATGATCCCTGCCCCTGCGGAAGCGGTAAGAAGTACAAAAAGTGTTGCGGCAGGAACGCGTAGCAGACAGTTAAGAAGGGAGAAGATGCACAGATGAAAAAAGTATTATCACTTTTATTAGTAGGTGCAATGGTAATCGGAATCGTTGGATGCGGATCGGCATCAGGAGAGCTTTTCTCAACAGCAGCAACACGTGAATGGTCAGCAGATGATGCTAATCACGTCTTTATGGATGATGAAGCTATAGCTCTGGCACAGTCGGTAGCTGCAAACGGTGCTGAAGGTGCCGCAAACATGAGAGCTCAGGCTAAGGCTGCTCTTGATGGTTGCAATGCTCAGAGATCTTCTGCAGGACTCGGATCGATGACCTGGAGTGACGGACTTGAGCAGGCTGCCATGGTTCGTGCACAGGAGATAGTTACCACATGGTCACACACCAGACCGAACGGAAGTGACTGGTGGACAGTAAACTCCAACCTCATGTATGGTGAGAACCTGGCAAAGGGTTACAGCACAGCAGATGCAGCAGTTGCAGCTTGGATGGCATCACCTACACACAAGGCCAATGTTATGGACGGCGGATTCAAGACTTGCGGTATCGCAATCTACGAAGTAGGCGGCACATGGTATTGGGCAGAGGAATTCGGTTATTGATTATCGGTTCCGGATTTCATACATACTGAATACAGGGGATGTGCTATAATTAGCACATCCCTTTTTTATCTGCAAATGACCCACGGGGACGGAGTCACTGGTTCATTTTATAAATGCCCCACGGGGACGGACAGTCACTACATGAACCCGGCGGTTCATGGGTTCATTTTATGGGAAAATAAATACCGGGAGCGGACTTGATATGGCTAAAGAGAAGAATACCGACAAAAAAGAAGGATCTGAGAAAAAAGAAAAAGTATATAAGGTGCTGGACATTCTTATACCGGTTGTGTGTATAAGCGTGTTTGTTTTCAGTGGTTTTAATCTGTTTAGGATATACAGATCGTACGCCGAAGCCGATGCCATATACAACGGTCTGGCACTGATGGCCAATCATACTGCCGGGACGCAGGAGGAGCAGGTGGCCGTAGCGATGGAGGAAGCGGGTTTTCCGTATCTGAATGTGGATCATGAGGGCTTGCTCAAGATCAATCCGGATTATAAGGGATGGCTGTATTTTCCGTTACTTGATATCAGCTATCCGGTCGTGTACGGTGATGAAGCTCAGTCCTATCTGAATAAGACTTTTGACGGAACACCCTCCAAAAGCGGTGCCATATATATAGATGCCTGGTCTAATCCGGATCTGAAGGATATGACTACACTGATCTACGGTCATAATATGCGTAACGGTTCCATGTTCGGAAGCCTGAAGCGCATTCGTAATGAAGAGGGACTTGTTGATCAGGATCCGTATTTCTACTATTACACCCCCACGATAGCCTATAAGTGCCATATATTCGTATACTATCTGGAGAATGCGAACGGCATGACCTACAAGTATCCGACTGATAACAGAACCTATGATCAGTATATGGACTATATCCTGGAGAAGAATGAATACGCAGACGGACCGAATAATGTTGATATAGCTCACCGACCGAGAATACTTTCGCTTTCCACATGCTCCGGCTTCCATTCGGGCAAGAGAACGGTCATTCATGCGGCTATAGAGGATTCGTATAAGATCGGGGATAACCTGATCGTTGATGACTCCTTTGGTGATGCTGTCGAAACGGATATAACCCAAAGGTAGCATCAAACCTGCATCAGCAACCGGTTTACATAATTCTGGGCAGATTTAATGGATCGGAAGTTTTCCCTTAACAGAACTCAACTCAAACTCATAGCCATTGTTTCAATGGTGATAGATCATGTCGCCTGGGGGTTTGTGGATTTCTACTCACCTTTGGGGCAGTTCATGCATGTGCTCGGTCGCTTCACGATCCCGATCATGTGCTTCTTTATAGCGGAAGGCTTCCGCAGGACTCATGATCTGAGGCAGTACATCTACCGTATGGCCTCTGCGGCCGTATTCACGATCATTCCCTTTTATCTTTTCTTCGGACACGAGTACGGATACAGGCAGAACATAATATTTGATTATCTGCTTGGCCTTCTGATGCTGACCGTTCTGGAGAAGACGAAGTGGAGCAGAGCGGCTAAGATACTTGCCGTTGCCGTACTTTTCGGCGTATCGGTCACTGTGGGCGGCTGGATCATCACACCTTCAATGTTTATCCTGGTGTTCTATTACGGACGCGATTGGAAGCAGAAGGTTAAGCTGTTCGTGACAGTCAATGTGGTGACTGTATTAAGCATAGAGACTGCCATATTCCTGAATTCCAGATTTCACTTCATGGAATATGACTGGACATGGTGGTCGATGTTGTATCTGCTTGGTTTTATGCTTGCACTTCCGGTTCTTTCTCTGTATAACGGCGAGAAAGGTTCGGACAGACCGGGCAGTAAGTTCTTCTATATATTCTATCCGGCTCACTTCATTATACTGTGGGCGGTACAGAAACTGACAGTAGGGTATGACAGTTTATACGGACTGTATCTGGGCATACATATCCTGGTGATCGTGGTCATTGTGATCATGCTTGAGGGTGTGCTGAGATCGCAGGCCAGCCGCGGACAGAATGCCGTAGCTATTTTTCTGGTGAGCGGGGCAGTGTATGTTTGCGGGTTTGTTTTAGAGATACTGGCCTCCTCGGCTGACGGGTATTATCTTGCATGTATCGTTCAGTATTTCGGTGAGTATATCATGCTCATATCCATACTGTTGTTCATTTCCGAAGCCTGCAGGGTGTCTACTCCCAGATTTGTATATCTGCTGCATATCGTAGTGTCTCTCGGTTTGATGTATGCACTTGTCACCACGCGTGAGACCGGCTTCTTCTATTCATATATCGGGGTTAACAACGAAAATGTGATAGGGCGTCCCGAACTTGTTCATGCCACCGGTTTCTGGCTTTCACTGACGTTCATGGCGGTCATATGCCTGGAGATAATCATCTTTGCCTGCTTTGTATTCCTCAGAGGCTCGAAGATAGAAAAGAGACGTATGATACTCATACTCTGTGCGATGGTGTCGTGCTGGATGCCCATATTGATCACGGCTACGGGAATAACCGGAGGGTTCGAGATCCCGGCGATAGGTATGCTGGCTGCAGGCGGATTCATGTATGCCAGCCTGTTCAGATACGGAGCTCTGGACTCGGTTGCTCTGGCGAGTGAGAATGCCCTGGAAAAGGCGCATGAAGGTATCCTTGTGTTGGATGATATGTATAGAGTCAGCTTTCATAACCGCATAGTGGATGATATCATAGGCGAATTGAGCCACAGCGCGGATCTCAGAGATCATGAAGTGGTCGGCAGGATCCTGAACGGAGAGATCAATCATATCGATGTGGCGGACAGAGTTTACGAGGTCACTCTGGAAGAACTGAAGAGCGGAAAACTCACTCAGGGAACCATGATCTGGTTTCTCGATGTTACGGAACATATACAGAACCTTCGGAATATGCAGGAACTGGCTCATCATGATCCGCTGACGGGATTATATAACAGGGGATATTTTAAAAAGATCGTCGATGATGAGGTGGCAGAAGGTCGTCGGGGCTGCTTTCTTATGATGGATATGGATAATTTCAAGATGGTGAACGATCGATATGGCCATCAAAGAGGGGACTCAGTACTCATAAATCTGGCCGCCATACTGAATGAGTATCCCGATGATGAACTGTATGCATGCCGTGTGGGCGGTGATGAGTTCTGTGCGTATATACGCAATAATACCGATAAAGAGTACATAACAACTGTTATAGACAATATCATGAACAGGTTTAATCGCACTTTCCGCTCGGAAGATGATATCAGATGCACCATCTCGATAGGCGCTGTCATCAATGATGATGCAGATTCTCTTATGGATTGTTCGACCATGTATTCCCATGCAGATAAGAAGCTGTATGAAGCCAAGGAGTCAGGCAAGAATACTTACAGGATGTAAACTGCTGTTAATACGGAAGGCGAGTATTTGCTTTTTTGCATAAATGTATATATAATTACCTGTATTGTTGCATATGGCAACACAGATAGCCTCAGGGCTTATTACGGAGGAGAACATTATGAAGAAGAAAATCTTATCACTGGCGCTTATTGCGGTATGTATGCTCGGTCTGGTCGCATGTGGCTCAGGCAGTGCTTCGGACAATTCCGATGCAGCTTTCACCACTGTAAATAAGGGCGTGCTCACCATGGCAACCAACGCATACTTCCCGCCTTATGAGTATTATGAGGGAAGCGAAGTCGTGGGCATAGATGCCGAGATCGCAAAAGCCGTAGCAGACAAGCTTGGTCTTACTCTTAAGATCGAGGATATGGAATTTGATTCCATCATAACAGCGGTAAGTGCGGGCAAGGCTGATATGGGCCTGGCAGGTATGACCGTGACCGAAGAGCGTAAGCAGAACGTTAACTTCTCAGACACTTATGCTACCGGTGTACAGGTTGTCATCGTTCCCGAGGGATCTGATATCAAGACTGTGGATGATCTGCAGGGTAAGAAGATCGGCGTTCAGCTGGCTACAACCGGTGATATCTATTGCTGTGATGACTTCGGTACCGAGAATGTCGAGGAATACAATAAAGGTAATGACGCTGTTATGGCTCTGCTGTCCGGCAAGATCGATGCAGTGGTTATCGATAACGAGCCCGCCAAGAACTATGTGGCTGTTAATCCCGGCCTGACCATTCTGGATACAGAGTATGTAACCGAGGAATATGCAGCAGCACTTAATAAGGAGAACACAGCTCTTCTTGAGGCAGTAAACGGCGCACTTGCAGAGCTTAAGGCAGACGGTACTCTGGATGCCATCATTCAGAAGTATATTCCCGCAAACTGATATTGCTCGGTTTACATAAAACAAGTGAGATATGAATAGTTTTATAGATAAGTTTACACTTGATTTCATTACCGACGACAGATGGAAATTCATCACAAAAGGCCTGGGCGTGACCTTGGAGGTCACTGCCTTGGCTCTTATTTTTGGTGTGATCATCGGTTTGATCGTCGGAATCATCAGATGTGCTCATGATCAGCAGAGCGAAAACGAGAGAAGAGGAGTGCGTGGCGCTGTCCTGAACTTCCTCGATCTGATATGCCGTATATATGTGACGGTCATCAGAGGTACCCCCGTACTGGTTCAGCTGCTCATCATGTACTTCATCATACTCGTATCAGCTCAGTCCAAGGTGGTCGTTGCCGTAGTGACATTCTCCGTAAACAGCGGGGCTTATGTGGCAGAGATATTCAGGGGCGGCATCATGTCTATCGATAAGGGACAGATGGAAGCAGGACGTTCTCTCGGACTTACTTATGTGCAGACGATGATCTATACGATAATCCCACAGGCGATGAAGGCGTGTCTGCCCGCTCTTGCGAATGAGATGATCGCGCTGCTCAAAGAGACGTCTATCTGCGGATACATAGGCCTGAATGAACTTACCAGAGGCGGCGACATCATCAGGGGTACGACTTTTGATGCACTGCTTCCGCTTTTCGCCGTGGCACTCATATATCTGGGATTCGTTATGCTGCTGACCTGGCTTATATCATTACTGGAGAGGAGGCTGCGTAAGAGTGATAATCGTTAAAGACCTCCATAAATATTTTGATGATAATCATGTGCTCCGCGGGATCAACTACGAGATAGATAAGGGCGAGAAGATCGTTATCATAGGTGCATCGGGCTCAGGCAAGTCGACATTCCTGCGCTGCTTGAACCTGCTTGATACCCCTACCAGCGGACATATATGGATGGACGGAGAGGAGATTACCGATCCCAAGGCGGATGTGAATATGATCCGACGCAAGATGGGCATGGTCTTCCAGCATTTTAATCTGTTCAATAATCTCACGATCATGGACAATATCACGCTTGCTCCGACCAAACTCAAGCTTCAGTCTGTCGAGGAGGCCCGTGAGAATGCACTGACCCTTCTGGACCGCGTCGGCCTGAAAGAAAAGGCTGATGCTTATCCCTCACAGTTATCGGGCGGTCAGAAACAGCGTATTGCGATCGTCAGATCACTGGCCATGAATCCGGAGGTGATGCTCTTCGACGAGCCGACTTCCGCGCTGGATCCCGAGATGGTAGGAGAGGTTCTGCAGGTCATGCGTGAACTGGCCGATTCGGGTATGACCATGGTTGTTGTGACACATGAGATGGGATTTGCCAGAGAGGTGGCCAGCAAGGTACTCTTTGTTGATGAGGGTATCATTAAAGAAGAAAATACTCCGCAGGAGTTCTTCAATAATCCTCAGGATGCGAGGCTACAGGAATTCCTGTCCAAAGTATTGTAGATGGAGACTGATATGACTGAAGGTATGAACAATTCTACTGAAAACGCAAATGAAACCAAGAGCAGGAACTCGTTTACGGGTTCCATAGGCTTCGTTCTGGCCGCCGCAGGCAGTGCGGTAGGACTGGGCAATATATGGAGATTTCCCTATCTGGCAGCGCGCGATGGCGGCGGACTGTTTTTGGTGATCTATCTCGTACTGGCTCTGACCTTCGGATTTACACTGCTTACCAGTGAAGTTGCGATAGGCCGTATGACCAAGCAGAGTCCTCTGACGGCATATAACAGACTTTCCAAGGGATTTAAACCTCTGGGCATCATGGCCTGTATCGTTCCGATGATGATCATGCCGTATTACTGCGTGATCGGCGGATGGGTAGTGAAGTATTTCCTGGCTTTCCTTACCGGTTCGGGTACGGCTGCCGCGGAAGACGGATATTTCGGTGGATTTATAACCGATACTTCGACACCGGTGGCCATGACTATAGTATTCCTGCTGCTGACCATGGTTGTCGTGCTTGGCGGTGTTGATAAGGGTATAGAGAGATTCTCCAAGGTCGTTATGCCGCTGCTCGTCATCCTGATCGTGGCAATATCGATCTTTGCACTGACCATATCGTATACGGATGAGGCAGGTACTGTGAGGACAGGCCTTGAGGGACTGAAGGTTATGGTGGTTCCCGATCTGTCGGGACTGACAGTGCGCAGTTTCTTCTCGACCCTGATGGATGCCATGGGACAGCTGTTCTACAGTCTGAGCATTGCCATGGGTATCATGGTCGCATACGGTTCATACATGAGAGATGAGGATAATCTGTCCAGGTCGATCGGTCAGATAGAGGTTTTTGATACCGGCATAGCCTTTCTGGCAGGAGTTATGATCATCCCCGCGGTATATGTATTTATGGGAAGAGAGGGCATGGAAGCATCCGGCCCCGGACTGATGTTCGTATCTCTTCCGAAAGTATTTGCAAGGATGGGTACTATAGGCAACTTCATAGGTGCACTGTTCTTTGCATTGGTTCTTTTTGCAGCACTTACGAGTTCCGTATCCATACTGGAGGCCATTGTATCAAGCTTCATGGATCAGTTTAAGATGAAGCGTGTCAGTGCCACAATGACAGAGGGCGTGATCGCACTTATCTTCGGACTGCTGGTATGCTTCGGATACAATAAGCTGTACTTTGAGGTGGAACTTCCGAATGGTGCCATAGCCCAGATCCTTGATATCATGGATTACGTCAGCAACAACCTGCTGATGCCGATCGTAGCTATTCTTACCTGCCTGCTCATAGGATGGATCATCGGTCCCGATAAGATCATAGGAGAGATTACGAAGAACGGAGAATCCTTCCGCAGACGCGGACTCTATAAGGTTATGGTCCGTTTTGTGGCACCGGTTATGCTGGTTGTATTGCTTCTGAAAGCCATCGGAATAATATAAACTGCATTTTGTGTATAAATATTTACAAATTGTGAACTTTTTAGACTCCTCAATACGTCTTTTGTATTGAGGAGTTTTATTTCTGGGTTTATTGCGCCCGCAGGTAAAACGTTTTCGAAACCCTCAAACAGAGAGAAACACAGATAAACTGAGAGAAAAGAGTACTTACACACAAAGAGAGATTGGAGATTGAGATGAAGAAGAGAAGGAAAACCAAGCTTTGGAAAAAGGTCCTGGTAGGATTCATGTCCGCCACCATGTTCCTGGGAAACCTGAGCAATCTTTCGATAGAGGCATTTGCCGCTACGGATGATGTGCTGTACGGTGAGGAGGAAGCGGTCGATACAACGGATGTTGAAACCGCACCCCCGGTGGTTGAGGAACTTGAACCGGAAGTTGAACAGGAGCCGGAAGAAGTCGTATATTATACGGTTTCTTATTATGATTCCGAGGGTACTCTGATCGGAAGCTCGGAGTTTGCCGAAGGCTCGGGACTGAGTCTGCCAGCTGTCGATGGTGTTGCTTATTGGACGGATGCCGACGGAGTAGAATATTTCGAAGGCGATGAAGTTTATGACAATCTCTCTCTCTTTGCTGTAGTTGATGATATAGAAGAAGAAGTAATAGTTGATGAAGATCTTCCCGAAGATCAGGTACTGGTATATGCAGTGCTCAAGGATACCGCGGGCGAGTTTATAGATGAGTTCCGTATCACCGAGGATATGTATCTTGCACCCGAGGAGGACAATGATGCTCCCGCGATCGACGAATATGAGTTCAAAGGCGCTCAGATTGATATGACCCCGGTTACCGAGGTTCTTGTGGATGAGACCGAGGACGGACTACTGGTATATACGGTTGACGGTGTGGAGCTTGAGGCGGATGCCGATATCGAGCTCGTATATGAGTCGACAGCATTTGACTACACTGTATCTGTAGAAGTTGTTGACGAGGACGGTGCCCTGATCAAGGGTTACGAGACAGCAGAGCTTCCCGAAGCCTTAGAAGGTACCCTAGACCTGGCGGATGCAGGTAATGCTCCGATAGAGGTTGAGGGTTATGAATATGTAAAGGCTGCTATCGGTGATGAGACAGTATACTCAGTGACCATAGAGCCTACAGATGCTTATTATGAGACCGATAACGGATTTGTGGACATCGAGTCCGATCTGCTGATCACTCTGGTTTATGCCGAGAGTGCGGTTGCGACCAACCTGACAGCTACGATCGTTGATGAATTCGGCGATGAGATAGATGAGCAGTACACGGCGATGGAACTGCCGGAGTTTGATGCGGACGGCATACTTGTTCTGGATGATCCGGAGCTTCCTCCCGTTGAGGATGTGAAGGTTAAGACAGGTCTGTTCAGATCCATTAAGTACACCTATGTTAAATCTGTCATTATCGACAGCAAGACGAACAACAATACCGTTATTTCCGCTCTTAAGGCTGAAGGAGCCACCGGAGGCCTGGGTACATTCTATTCATATACCACCGACGGCGAGACCTGGACTAAGATCAAAGAGGATACCACGGTACTGTTTGAGTACAGTGACGGCAAGAAGACTACCTATACATATGAAGACGGTTACGTGAGGGTGACCGCTACACTTCAGCATGCAAATGCCGTGCCTGATGATGCATACTTCGCAGTAACTCCTCTGACAGCAGGATCGGGCTATGATGTGGACACCTATATCGACGCACTGAACGCAAAGGCAGATACCCCTGCGGATTCCGAGGACTTCAAATATACCGTAGAGAATACACTGCTCTATGACATAGCTTTCTATACAGATGAAACCATGACCGAGGAGATCGAGCCTGCAGACGGCATGGTGAAGACAGAGATCACTTTCCTCCAGAACCAGTTAAAAGATGAACTTGAAGCGGATGATAAGGCGGAACTGATGATCAATCATTTAAGCCTGGCTGAAGGTGCGGTTGAAGAGGCCGGTACTACCGCCAATGCAAATGTTACAGTTGGCAGTATCAATGTAGAGCCTGTAGCTGCGGAAGTATCTGTCGCAGGTGAGAGTGTTGCATTTTCTACAGAGGGATATTCGGTATTTACGATATCTTCTCCCTCTATAGGCAAGAAGATCAAAATCGAATTCACAACAGCAGACGGAGCTCCCGTATCTTCCGATAAGCTTCCATCCGCATATCTCTATGTTTATAAATTTGATGATCAGAACCAGCATGCATTGATCGCACTGGACGGCTCTGTCGGCTCATTTGCGGATGGAGTGCTTACTGTAGATGCCGAATTATTAAAGAACAGCAATCTCAGGTCATTTACTTATGGCTCGGATCTTTCCAAATCGTATGGTGTTGAGATCTGGCAGCTCACCAGTCCTGATAAGGCATCTTCCGCAAATATAAACAGCACTTATGATATGAACAACTTCGTAAAGAGGGTGTACAACTCTCCGTATGAAGAACGCTCCGAACTGGTAGATATGTATGATTTTGAGTTCCCTGTGGACGATCTTTCATCCACGAGCTCGGACTATGTGATCACTGCCAGAC
>CAMONC010000009.1 GCA_946620235.1 uncultured Lachnospiraceae bacterium
AAGTGGGCAAAAGCCTATAAAAAGAACAGCAAGAGGAGTATGTGGGATTAGCATTAATAACGGAGCAAACGGATGACTAAAGATTTGAATTACACATATGTGACTTTAAAAGAAAGGCCGGAATTGAAGGATGCTGCGGCTGACTGGTTCCACGATAAGTGGGGCGTGCCCAGAGAGGCATATTACGAATGCATGACGGACTATCTTGATGACAATACGGAGAACGGATGGTATCTGTGTCTGCTCGGGAACACGATAGTCGGAGGGCTCGGGGTGATAGATAATGATTTCCATGACAGAAAAGACCTTAGCCCCAACGTATGCGCGGTATATACGGAAGAGGATCACAGGAAGAAAGGGATTGCCGGCAGACTGCTTGATCTGGCAGTCGATGACATGAAGAAAAAAGGAATATCGCCGATATATCTTGTGACAGATCATAACGGATTTTATGAGAGGTACGGCTGGGAGTTCTTCTGCATGGTACAGGGCGACGATGAGCCCGGGCAGACGAGATTGTATATCCACAGATAAAAGCGGTATAATAGGAATGTTATCTGAAAAATTAAACTGAAAAAGCCGATAGATATGTATATTCTATGAACAGGAGATGGTTTGATGCAGATATATTCAAAGAAAACAGGTATCTTAGCTGCCGGACTGGCGGCGGTACTTGT
Source organism: uncultured Lachnospiraceae bacterium (assembly GCA_946620235.1). Taxonomy (GTDB): domain Bacteria; phylum Bacillota; class Clostridia; order Lachnospirales; family Lachnospiraceae; genus XBB2008. The sequence continues at coordinate 678 of CAMONC010000009.1, forward strand.
TTTTTCTTCATGTGCCGGTAGAGGTCCTGTGCAGGGACAGGCGGACAGCGCCTCCTCGAAAGAAACGGAAGATACGGCTTCGGGTACGTCAGCCGGCAGTGATGCCGGCCCGGTTTCGTCGGGAACCGTACACAGTGCGGTGGATTTCGAACACGAATTGGATGGGTACGAGCCGCACAAAGATCATTACAATTTCTACTTCACTTATAAGACCGTTCACCCCTGGTGGGATGCTGTGGCTCTGGGGATGGAAGAAGCCCAGAGACAGTTTCTGGATAAGGGAATAACGATCACATACGAATATATGGCTCCCGAAGGAGCTTCCGCTGAGGATCAGACGGAGCGTCTCCTTGCGGCGGCGCAGAAAGACTATGATGTCATCGGCGTTGATGTGGCAGATGAGAAAGTGATTTCTCCGGTTCTGGATGAGCTGATCGATGAGGGAACCAAAGTCATGACCTTCTCCAGCTCTGATGCATCCGAGGACTGCAAAAGGATCGCTTACGTGGGTAATACTCATAACTATCAGGACGGCGTGGATCTGACGGAGGCCCTGTGCCAAAAGCTCGATTACAAAGGTAAAGTGGCGATCCTGGTGGGAAGTGTCGGTGCGCCATGCCATGAAGACCGTGCAAGAGGGGCCGCGGATACCATCGCCAAATATGACGGAATGGAGATCGTGGCTGTCGAATATGATATGGATTCCGTTGATCTGGCTTATGATCTGACACTGAAGATACTGGAGGATAATCCGGATCTGGATGGGATCGTCTGCTGTAACATGAGTAATCCCGTAGGGGCCGCGAGGGCCATCACGGCAAAGGAAAGCGACGCGGTCATCGTAGGCATGGATCATGACGAAGAAGCACTCAAATATTTACATGACGGGGTAATATATTGTCTCGGTGTGCAGGATTGTTATTCGATAGGCTATGACACCATACAGGTTGCGGTCAAGATCGCGGACGGCAACGTGCCCGGTGCCCTCTTCCCCGAGAAAACAGATGAGATAACGACGGTGATCTATCAGGAGGACGCAGCTCTGATGCTTGAACTGCTGTATGGTGATATCTTATGAAGCGGAAGAAACAGATAACGAATAAAACGATCGTCATGACAGCCGTCATAGGCAGCCTGATCGTTATGGGAACGATGATAGCCAATATGCTGTGGACATCCAGACAGACCGCCATGGCTACGAGTGAAGCGGTTGGCGCTGTCAGCACATTCTATCTTGAAGCGATGGCCGACAGACGGGCCAAGACCATCACGAATCTTATCAACAATAATTTTGATCATATGCAGAAAGCCGTTGACTTTATAGCAGGTGAAGATATCGATTCCCAGGAAGAATTGCGAGACTGTCTGGGAGAGATCAAGTCGCTGCTGGGTCTTAACCGTTTCGCTCTGGTTGATGAAGACAACGTCGTTTATACGCAGTACACAACATATACAGGCGGAAGCCGGCATACCTTCCTTACGGATGCGGCGTTAAATTCCCGGATCATTACTACGGTATCTCTTTACGGTTCCTCCAAACAGCTCTGTCTTGCCATACCTACTCCGGATCTGGTGATAATGGGGAAGAATTTTAAAGCCTGTTTTGTCCAGGTGGATATCAGAGAGATCGTTGAACTGCTGGCATTTGATGATCGGGGCAGGACTCATTTTGCACTTTATGCCAAAAACGGAGGAAATCTGTCCGGTACCAGACTTGGACCGGTCATTCAGGACGACAACCTGTTTGAGTCGTTAAAGGGTGTAATTCCCGATGATGTCTGGGAAGACAACTACAGGAATTTCGAACTCGAGAAAAACGGAAGCCTGGCTTTAGAACTTGAAGGCGCCGAAGAAACCCTGTGTTATGTTCCCATCCGCGGGACAGGCTGGGAGATGGCAGTCCTCATCCGTGACAGTGTCATACAGGATCAGATCCGCAACGTAAGTCAGAGAAGTCTTAAAACCACCAGGATACAGATCATCTTTACCCTTGTGACAGTCCTGATACTTGCGACGATCCTGCTGTATCAGCTGGGAGCGATTTCGAGAGCCAAGCTTGAGGAAGAAAAAGAAACCAGCAGATCGTTCCGGGATATGGCAAATACGGATTCAATGACCGGTGTCAGGAACAAGCATGCCTATACGGAAGCCGAAAAGATCATTAACGAACAGATCGGTTTGGGAGAGCTTCAGAATCTGGCTGTCGTGGTCGGCGATATCAATGGGTTAAAGCATGTCAATGATACCCTGGGACACGCGGCAGGCGATCAGCTGATAAGGGATGCATGTACTCTGATCTGTGAGTATTTCAAGCACGGAGCGGTCTACAGGATAGGCGGCGATGAATTCGTCGTGCTCCTTGAGGGGACAGGTTACGATTCGATGCTCGAGACGATCAGAGCTTTGAACCGAAAGGTTGAAGACAATATAAAAGAGGACGCGGTCGTCGTCTCGATCGGATATGCGTCTTTGAACCCGGATGACAGGCAGCTTCGGGATGTTTTTGAAAGAGCCGATCAGATGATGTATGAACGCAAGAAAGAGCTGAAGGCTATGGGGGCACAGACCAGGTGAGTATAATACCGTTGGTGGTTGACGATTACATAATGGTTGCGGAATTACTTGGATTATGGGTAATGCTGAGATCCAATGTTCATCTGGACAAAAAGACGATCCAAATCACCCGGATCGTCATCATCCTGATCTTCGTTGAAGCCGTGTGCTGGGCTGTGGAAAGATATACCAGGGAGATCGGTTATCTGACATGGACCAGGATCATTCTTACTCCCACGATATATCTGCTTCACCCTATCATCATGATGGGCATCATTGATATGGCGGAGTTTGTGAAGAAAAACAGAGTACTGTTTTATCTTCCGCTCATTATCAGCGCTCCGCTTCTCTATACTTCGCAGTGGACGCATCTGTTTTACTGGTTTGATGAGAATAACCTGTATATCGCGGCGGACAGCATCCTGCAGTATTATCCCTATCTGCTCTTCATGTTTTATGTTGTTCTTTTCGTTGTGGCCTTTACGATCCGGTATGCCCGCTATGGAACTTCCGAGAGAAGAGGTATTCTTATCAGCATCATCGCTGCCACGATCGGGGTTGTCCTGCATCTTGTTTTTGATATCTACGCAGATTATGCTACTCTTTTTGCTTCTCTTCTGCTCATATACTATCTGTCGTTGTCCATACTCACAGCCAAGGAGGATACCCTCACCAAGCTTCTGAACCGTCAGTGTTATTATGCCGATTCGGAGAAACGCAGGGATCTTATCACGGCGGTAGTGTCCGTGGATATGAATGACTTAAAGAAGATCAACGACAATCAGGGACATGATGCCGGGGATACCGCGCTCAGGACCGTAGCCGAATGCCTGGGCAAAAGCAGGACCAAAGGCAAAAGGATCTACCGCATCGGCGGAGATGAGTTTGCGATCTTCTATCTGAACAAAACGGAAGACGATGTCAAAAATGATATTGAGGCCATGCGCGAGAATCTTGCCAAAACTCCGTATGTATGCGCCTTCGGATATCACATGGTAGATAAGGATAATCCCGACATCCACAAGACCATGGTACTGGCCGACCATGAAATGTATTCGAACAAGGCAAAGCTCAAGGATACCAGCGAGCGCCGTATAGCAGCTCATAAGGAAGCAACCATTCGTGTCATGCATGAAGCCCTCGGCTCGGGTATGTGGGGCATGGAGTTTGATGAAGCGGGTAATATGACATCCGTGGAGTGGAGCCCCGAATTCAGGAAGATGCTCGGTTACACGGATGAAAATGACTTTCCCAATAAGCTGGAATCCTGGTCCGACCTGCTGCATCCCGATGACAGATCTGCGGTTCTGAAAGAGTTTAATGATACCATCGCCGATTATTCCGGTCAGAAGAATTATGATGTCGAATACCGGCTTAAAATCAAAAGCGGAGAGTGGCGCTGGTTCCATGCTATAGGAAGACTTCTGCGCCGTGATGACGGCTCGCCCCTGTCATATGTCGGCATGTTTGTAGACATCACGGACAGAAAAGCGGCGGGACTATGAAGGTCGATATCCGTAAGATCGAAACCGGTGATGATGAAGTCATCGTCAGATATAAAGAGGAGACCGGGAGGATCCGGAAGATACTTGACGTCCTGAGAGACGGCGGTGAGAAACTGTACGGCAAAAAGGAAAGCGATGTCGTATCCGTTATCCCCGGGGATATTCTCTATATCGAATCCGTGGATGATAAGATATTTGCATATACCTGTGATGACGTAGTCAGACTGGAAGGGACGCTCGCCGGGATCATACAGAAGCTGGGAGATGAGCGTTTCTTCAGATGCAGCAAATCCATGATCATCAATATCGATAAAGTCGACAGTCTCCACAGTCTGTCATCCAACAGGATCGATGCTACGATGGAGGGTGGCGAGCATATCATGATATCCAGAACGTATGCGTCCGAATTCCGCAGGATCCTGAGGGGGTATGAGCGTGAAAGATAATGGGAAAGTATCACTCTGGGAGAGGTATCTGACAAAGGAGATCAGCATAGAGTTCAAGGCATGCCTGTATTTCTTCGCACTCCTCTTTTATTACTGCATGTATCGCCTGCTGACCGGATCTGCGGATGCCGTTATCCTGCATATGGCGGAAATGATCCTGACATGCTACATCATCGGATACGTACAGGTATATGTGTTGTGGAACTTCGATGAAGCCGACAGTATCGGCGGCCGTGAGATATCCGGTGTAGCCATCTGTTCGCTGTTCTATGGCCTTCTGTCTTACATCTTTAAGTGGTTTGAACGGAGTATTCCGGTAACGATCGGCCTTGTCGCATACCTGGTTCTGACATATACCTGCGTCATATTGATATATCGGATCAAGCGGAGGATAGATGATAAAAAACTGAATGAGGAGCTTGCACTTTTCAAAACGGAACACAGACAAGTGCAGGATACCGACAGATAAGTGCAACTTGCGGGAACAGATATTGTTCCCGCTTTTTTATTGCCTTATTATGGCCGTACAGAAATCCGTTAAAGTTGATCCGTGCATAAGCCCGGATCAGATCGCTCATGAAGCGGAGGGGAAAAATATGGAAAGTGTTATCAGGATTCAAAACCTGACCAAGACGTACGGCAAAAAACGCGGCGTGGCTGATGTATCCTTCGATGTGCATAAAGGTGAGATATTCGGATTCATCGGTCCAAACGGAGCCGGAAAGTCCACAACGATCAGATCCATGCTCGGACTTATCAGATATGACTCCGGCTCCATAGAGATACTCGGAATGGATGCTGTCAGGGATCATGAGAAGATACTTAAAGATATCGGGTATATGCCGTCGGAAGCATTATTCTATCCCGCAATGAAAGTATCCGATGTGATAAAGTATGCCGCTGATGTAAGGCAGGCGGACTGCACGGAAGAAGCGGGCAGGCTGTGCGAGAGACTGCAGGTCGATACAGCCAAAAAGATCCGTGAACTCTCTCTGGGGAACCGCAAGAAGGTGTCTATAGTATGCGCCATGCAGCATAAACCCCGGCTGTTCATTTTCGATGAACCGACCGGCGGACTCGATCCACTGGTACAGAATACATTCTTCGAACTGATAAAGGGATATGTGAACGACGGCGCTACGTGCATGCTGTCGACTCACATTTTGCCCGAGGTCAGAAATCACTGCGACAGGGCTGCGATCATGAGAGAGGGGCATCTGATCATGGCGGATACCGTGGATAATCTGATCAAAACCAGTGCAAAATGCGTCAGGGTGGAGGCAGACGGCGAGATCAGGGAGTACATGTATGACGGAGACATAAACGATCTGCTTGCCGAACTCTCCGGCAGACACATCGATAATGTGACTATTGAGGAACCGTCACTGGAGGATATATTCATGCATTTCTATGACGGTGGAAAGGAGCGCGTATGACAGCGATCATCAAACAGGAACTGAAGCTTAACCTGAAGAGCATGCTTATCTGGGCACTGACGGTAGGCGGCCTGGGATTTATCTGTATAATGATGTACACGAGCATGGAAGGCGATGTCGTGGAGATGGCGGATTCTTTTTCCGAGATGGGTGCATTCTCGGATGCATTCGGAATGAGCACGCTCAGCATAGCGACCATAGCGGGATTCTTTGCTACCGAAGTCGGGACCGTTCACGGACTGGGCAGCGCCATGTTTGCGGCATTTTTTGCTTCCTCCATGCTGTCTAAGGAAGAGGATGGGCATACGGGAGAGTTTCTCTATGCACTGCCTGTCTCGAGGGGCAAGGTGATCACGGCCAAGGGACTCACGATCCTGGTCCATCTGGCTGCCTTTACTCTGATCTGCGGAGCGTTCTATGCCGCGGGCTTCACAGCACTCGGTGAGGAGATACCATCCGAAGAACTGATACGTTTCCTGACGTGTATGCTGCTCATGAATGTGGAGGTTGCATCCGTGTCATATCTGATCTCTGCGACTTCGAGTAAGACACGCATGGGGCTGGCACTCGGCGTATCGCTGATCATATATACTTATGACATAATGGGCAGAGTCATTCCTTCAATGAAGGATTATCTTTTCCTGGGGCCTTTCTCATATGTGAACGCATCGGAGATATTCGCACACATGGATGTACCGAAGTACAGCTTTACGGTTGCGGCGGTAACGGTAGTTCTGATGACTGCTATGACATATGTCACATACACAAAAAAGGATCTTGCCTGCTAATACCGCACTTGCATTCGCACTTTATCCAATCCGTAAAAATGATATAATCAAAAGCAGTTCGTGTTCACCTGACATGGACTGCTTTTTGGATTGATTGAGGGGGAAAACATGACCGTATACGACAGACTGCTAGAAGTAAAAGACGATGAATATAAGGAGTTTCAGGCCAAACTGGTTCCGAACATTTCCGCTGACACGATCCTCGGAGTCAGGACCCCACAGATGAGACAGATTGCAAAGGAGGTCTTTGCCGGTCCGGAAAAGGATACATTTCTGAGTGAGCTGCCGCATAAGTACTATGAGGAAAATCTCGTGCACTTCTTCGTGATCGCGATGATACGTGATTTCGACGAGTGCGTGAGGGAAACGGAGCGTTTTCTTCCGTACGTGGACTGCTGGCCGGTATCGGATCAGTCGTCGCCGAAAGTGTTCAAAAAGAATCATGAGAAACTTCTGCCGTACATTCGCAAATGGATCGCATCGGATCATGTCTATACCGCCAGATTCGGCATACGCATGCTGATGAACGAATTTCTCGGGGATGATTTCAGTGACGAGTATCTCGAACTGGCAGCATCCAGGAGCGGCCCGGAAGAAGACTATTATCTCAACATGATGGTGGCCTGGTACTTTGCCACGGCTTTGGCCAAGAGATATGATGAGACGGTCGGATACTTTGAGGAGCACAGGCTGGATGACTGGGTACACAGGAAGTCTATACAGAAGGCGGTCGAGAGTTACAGAGTGACCGATGAGCATAAGGAATATCTGAAGAGCCTGAGATAGGATATGATAAGATAAGGTAAGATATATACAGGAGGCCGGTATGGACGCATATAAAGAAGAATTCATAAGGTTTATGGTAGAGTCGGACGTACTCAAGTTCGGCGATTTCACTTTGAAGAGCGGGCGTAAGTCGCCTTTTTTCATGAATGCAGGAGCGTATGTCACCGGATCGCAGCTTAAAAGGCTGGGTGAGTACTACGCGCGTGCCATACATGAAACATACGGTGACGATTTCGACGTTCTCTTCGGTCCCGCATACAAGGGCATACCGATCAGCGTGGTGACGGCAGTAGCCTACAGTGATCTCTACGGACGTGAGATCAGATACTGCTCCGACCGTAAGGAGGTTAAGGACCACGGTGCCGACAAGGGCGGCCTGCTCGGATCACCTCTTAAGGACGGAGATCGTGTGATCATGATCGAGGATGTGACGACCTCCGGCAAATCCATGGAAGAGACCGTGCCCAAGGTACGCGCCGCGGCCGATGTGACCATAGTAGGTCTGATGGTGAGCCTGGACAGGGGAGAGAAGGGGCTTGAGTCCGACAGGAGTGCGCTGGTTGAGGTTTCCGAGAAATACGGTTTCCCCGCACATGCGATAGTTTCCATGGCTGAGGTGACAGAGGCTCTGTATAACCGCGAAGTGGCCGGCAGGGTCCTTATAGATGATGAGATGAAGGCGTCGATAGACGCATATTACAGAGAATATGGCGCGAAATAGCAGGATAATATTCAGCAGTCACCGACAATCGGATAAGGGGATCATGGCGCTGGTGCTCGGCGTGATCAGCGCAATTTCGCTTATTTATGCGGCTGTCGTGAGTTATATACGTCAGGGCGAGGTGCCGGACAGATTCGGCAGCGCCCTGTTTGTAACGTTTATATTTGCCGTGGCAGGAGTTATCCTGGGCGGTTTGGGCCGTAATGAGGCCGATAAGCTCAAGACGATCCCGACTCTGGCGATCATTCTGAATGCGCTTGTGATACTCTCACTGGGATTCTTTTTGTGGATAGGACTGAATTGATGGATGAGATGAAGTATTTTGAAGAAACAGACGGTTTCGTGAGGCTGCTTGAGGACGTATGGGTGATGCTGGATCACATGGATGATCTGGATACGTCCGAGCTTGCATGTATCAATTCGAAGCTGTACGGGCAGATACTTCCGGAAAGCTACAAAACGAGTTATGTAAACCCAAGCATAGCCGTAGCAGCCTTCGGTACCCGTACCGGCAGACTTTTGAGTGCAGTGGCAGCTGAACTGCGTGCTGCCATTCCGGCACTCTATGAGAGGGACAGAAGAGAACTTGATATCAGGCTGGGCCTCATTGCAGATGTCCGGTCTTCATATGACCGGAAGAACGGTTTTGATGATGACGATATATGCCGTATTTTCCGTGACTACTATTCCGATAACCGTCTCGAAGCGAGTCGAAGGAAACTACGGGCCCAGCTTATACCGGGCAAAGCCTGCATCCGGTTCGATGTGGCTTCCGAGAGCTTGAACCGTCGTGCCGACGATATCATCCGAGAGATGTACGCCTGCGGCGAATATGTCACGGACAGTGAGACAGCCATGGTGCGTAAGCTGTGCGCCATGCCCGACGAGAAACTTGCGGCGATGGCCGAGACTTTTACCGATGGTTATATCAAGGGCTTCGAGGTCAGCGGACGCGATCTGTCCATCAAGGATACCGTGGAACTGCGTTTCAATATCGGCTTTATTCCGATGATGATCATTGCTTCGCGGATCTTCGGGAAAAATAACCTGAAGTGTTCGATGATGCGTGGCGGTTACAGCATTTTTACCGGGCGAAGCGTTGATAAGAACGGCTTCTACGGAGCCAATCCCAATCCCCAGTTTGATCTGGATCACAAGAATGACTTAAGCCTGATACTGGATGAAGCACTGAACGAGAAGCGTGTGGAGACTCTCAGGGAAGCATTTGAGGGACTGAAGAGCGAGGCAAAGGCGATGGGCGGTCCCGCATGTGTGGATATGTTCGGAGAACCGGAGTTTACACCGGAGACAAAGCCTGAAGCCGCCGATTATGATGATGTGAGCCGGAAACTTGTGACGGACTATACCTCGCGTGCCGGTGCCATTGTCAACGATTACATACCCGGTGAGGAGAGGAGCTTCACGATCATCGCTTATCCGATGCCTTCCATCGGACCCGGGTTTGAAGAGATATTTGATGCGACAGTGCGTATCAACACACTGGATTATGAATTGTACCGTGATATACAGCAGCGTATGATAGCTGTTCTGGATACCGCCGAGTATGTACAGGTGCGAGGACTGGGTGCGAACAGAACGGACCTCAGGGTGCACCTGATCGATCTGACCGATCCCGATCATCAGACGAAATTTGAAAACTGCGTCGCCGATGTCAATATCCCGGTAGGCGAAGTGTTTACATCGCCTGTTCTGAAGGGAACTGACGGGGTTCTCCATGTCACACATGTATTCCTTGAGGGGATTGAATATCATGACCTTGAGATACAGGTAAAAGACGGAAGGATCGCTGCTTTCTCCTGTAAGGAGGGCGATAAGCTCATCAGGGATAATATCCTCTATCATCATGAGACCCTTCCTATGGGCGAGTGTGCGATAGGAACCAATACGACTGCTTATGTACTGGCACGTAAGTATGAAATAGAGTCAAAACTGCCGATATTGATCGCGGAGAAGACCGGACCTCATTTTGCCTTCGGAGACACCTGTTACAGTCACTCGGAGGATCTGGCCGTCTATAATCCCGACGGCAAAGAGATCATTGCACGCGATAATGAGTGCTCCGCTTTGCGCAAAACGGATCCCGCCAAGGCATATTTCAACTGTCACACGGACATCACTCTGCCGTATGACGAGCTGGGCGAACTGTCTGCTGTCGGCCCGGATGGGAGCGTCACACCCATCATTTCACACGGCAGATTCGTACTGCCCGGATGTGAAGAGTTGAACCGGCCTTTTGATGAGTAAAAAAGCTCCTTAATTTGCTCAACTTTATCTCAGAAATACTGTTATGAAAGCACATTTTATGGTACAATGTTCAGGAATGTGTTCTAGTATTAGTGTTTAGGAGATTTTTGACATGCCACAGGTTTCTATAGTCATGGGATCCGATTCCGATATGAGCGTTATGAGCAAAGCTGCGGAGATGCTCGACCGGTTCGGTATCACCTATGAGATGAAGATCATATCGGCTCATCGTGAGCCCGATATTTTTTTTGAGTACGCACGCACTGCCGAAGACAGAGGCATACGGGTCATCATAGCCGGTGCCGGTATGGCCGCTCATCTGCCCGGTATGTGTGCCGCACTTTTTCCGCTGCCGGTCATCGGAGTACCAATGCATACCACTTCTCTCGGCGGCAGAGATTCCCTGTATTCCATAGTACAGATGCCGAGCGGCATCCCGGTCGCCACGGTTGCGATAGGCGGAGGTGCCAATGCGGGTATCCTGGCAGCAAAGATCCTGGCTGTATCCGATCCGGAACTTTCGGCCAGGCTGAAAGCTTATTCCGAAGAAATGAAGGCCGGAGTGGAAGCCAAAGATGCGAAACTTCAGGAAGTCGGATATAAGAACTATTGATTCTTGTCAGAAAGGAAAACACATGGATTACAAAAGCGCAGGTGTAGACATCGAAGCAGGATACCGCAGTGTCGAACTCATCAAGAAGAGCGTTGCCGGGACGATGCGTCCGGAAGTGCTCGGAGGTCTCGGCGGGTTCGCCGGAGCCTTTTCACTCGAGAAGATCCGGCAGATGGAGGATCCGGTTCTGGTGTCGGGTACTGACGGTGTCGGTACCAAGATCAAAGCGGCTTTCATCATGGATAAGCATGACACGGTCGGCATCGACTGTGTCGCCATGTGTGTAAACGATATAGCATGTGCGGGTGGCGAACCGCTTTTCTTCCTCGACTATATAGCCTGCGGTAAGAATTATCCTGAGAAGATCGCACAGATCGTCGCAGGTGTTGCGGAAGGCTGCAAGCAGTCCGAGGCAGCGCTGATAGGCGGTGAGACAGCCGAGCATCCCGGACTGATGCCCGAGGACGAATATGATCTCGCAGGATTTGCTGTAGGCGTGGTGGACCGCAATGACATGATCACAGGCGAGAACATACAGGCCGGCGACACGCTGGTGGGTATCGCATCGAGCGGGATCCATTCCAACGGTTTCTCACTTATCCGCAAGGTATTCGACATGACGGAGGAGAGCCTGAACACATATTATGATGAGCTCGGCGCGAAGCTGGGCGATGTGTTGCTGACTCCCACCAGGATATATGTAAAAGCACTGAAGGCTCTGAGGACTGCCGGTGTGGATATCAAGGGTGCAAGCCATATTACGGGCGGCGGCTTCTACGAGAATGTACCTCGTATGCTTCCCGACGGAACACGTGCGAGCATCAGACTTGATGCATTCCAACGTCTGCCGATATTTGACCTGATTCAGAAAAAAGGAAATATCGCCGACGAGATGATGTATAACACATATAACTGCGGTCTGGGCATGGTACTCGCCGTGGATGCATCCGATGCTGAGCGTGCAGTGAGCATATTAAACGAAGCCGGTGAGAAAGCTTACATCGTGGGCAACGTGATCTCCGGAGAGAAGGGTGTGGATCTATGCTGAGGATCACGGTACTGGTATCCGGAGGCGGAACCAATCTGCAGGCGATCATAGATGCGATCGCAGCCGGTGAGATACACGATGCCGGGATCGTCCGCGTGATAAGCAATAATCCGAACGCATATGCACTGACACGGGCGGAGAATGCAGGTATAGAAGCTGTATGCATCTCCCCTAAGTCATTTCCGGACAGAGAGCAGTTTCACAAAGCTCTGCTGGAGGCTATAGACGCAGCCGGCACCGATCTGGTGGTCCTTGCAGGATGCATGGTTGTCCTGCCTGCCGAGTTGATCAGCGCATACCGCGGACGCATCATCAATATACATCCCGCACTTATTCCGTCTTTTTGCGGAAAGGGATTCTACGGGTTGCATGTCCATGAGGAAGTACTCGCCCGCGGAGTCAAGGTGACGGGAGCGACGGTCCATTTCGTCGATGAAGGCACGGATACCGGACCGATCATTTTGCAGAAGGCCGTGGAAGTGCATGATGACGATACTCCCGAGACGCTTCAGCGGCGTGTCATGGAAGAGGCGGAGTGGAGGATCATGCCGCAGGCGATCGATCTGATCGCACGTGGACGTGTGAGGATTGAAAACGGCAGAACATTTATCGATCCGCAGGATTAGGAGAAAGATATGAACATTCTGGTAGTAGGAAGCGGCGGCAGAGAGCATGCCATAGTTACACAGATAGCACGTAGCCCGAAGGCTGATAAGATATATTGTGCCCCCGGAAATGCGGGCATAGCTCAGCTTGCCGAGTGCGTGCCGATAGGAGCCATGGAGTTTGACGCTCTGGTGGCGTTTGCCAGAGAGCATGATGTAGAGTTGACCGTAGTCGGCATGGATGATCCGCTCGTCGGCGGTATAGTGGATGTTTTTGAGGCAGCGGGATTAAGGGTGTTCGGCCCCAACAAGGCCGCAGCCATTCTCGAGGGATCCAAAGCTTTTTCAAAGGATCTGATGAAGAAGTATAACATTCCCACCGCTGCATACGAGAATTTCACCGATCCCGGTGAAGCCATAGCATATCTGAAGACCGCACGTTTCCCTATCGTTCTGAAGGCCGATGGCCTTGCACTGGGCAAAGGCGTGCTGATATGCAATAACCTGCAGGAAGCCTTGGCCGGAGTTAAGACCATCATGCAGGATAAGAAGTTCGGCAGTGCCGGCAATATGATGGTTGTCGAGGAGTTCCTGACAGGACGAGAGGTATCGGTTCTGTCATTCGTGGACGGCAAGACCATACGTATCATGGATTCCGCTCAGGATCACAAAAGGGCGTATGACGGAGATGAGGGCCCCAATACCGGAGGTATGGGTAATTTCTCACCGAGTCCTTTCTATACCGAAGAGGTGGACGAGTTCTGCCGTAAGTACATATATCAGGCTACTGTGGATGCCATGGCAGCCGAGCACAGACCGTTCAAGGGTGTCATATTCTTCGGGCTGATGCTGACAGAGGATGGCCCCAGAGTGCTTGAGTACAATGCACGTTTCGGTGATCCCGAAGCTCAGGTTGTTCTGCCCAGACTCAAGAACGATATCATAGATGTGTTTGAGGCATGCATAGACGGCCGTCTTGATGAGATAGAGCTTGAATTTGAATCGGATAAAGCAGCGGTATGCGTGGTTCTCGCATCTGACGGCTACCCGGTGTCCTATGAGAAAGGCTTCCCGATCACGGGACTTGAAGCTTTTGACGGTAAGGATGATTATTATTGCTTCCATGCCGGGACTGCATTTAAAGACGGACAGATCGTGACGAACGGCGGACGAGTACTCGGCATCACAGCCATAGGTTCCGATCTTAAGGAAGCCAGAGCCAAGGCTTACGAAGCAACGGGCTGGGTAAACTTTGACAACAAATATATGCGCAAGGATATAGGCCACGCCATAGACGAGGTTTAAAATCAAAATTTATATAGATATTTATTACGGAGGATTATGAATCATGAACAAACAGCGAATCACTGTAATCACAGCGAAGCTCCTGGCAGCGATCATGATGGCTGCGGTAGTATTCGGAACAGGCACTCTCGAGGCCAGAGCCGAATCAACCGGCACAGTCACTGTAGATAATGCCAAGGTCAGAAGCGATGCATCCACGGATTCATCCACGATAAGCACGCTGGCTAACGGAACAACACTTACTGTAAACGGCGAAAAGACCGATTCGTCAGGTAACGTCTGGTATCAGGTTACTCTGTCGGACGGCAAGACCGGTTATGTGCGTTCGGACCTGATGAGCGTTACGGAGAGTGCAGACACTGCTGATGCATCCACTGATGTACCCGCTGATGCAGATGCGGGAGCAGCCGAGGCCGCTTTGGACAACAATATAACTCCCGTAGCAGGCGGCGTAGATATCTCAGCCATCACCAATCCCGATGATGTGACACCTCAGGATCTTCAGAGTGCTACGATCAATACCAACGGTAAGGTAAGAAGCAATGCTTCCACCAGCGATGACATAGTTGCTCAGCTTTCTCAGGGCACTGAAATGGTTATCTCCGGATCCAAGCTCGGCAGCGACTCCAAGACATGGTATTATGTGACATTCGTGGATGGCGGTGCTACGAAGACCGGTTATATCAGATCCGACCTGGTAGATATGGGTGAGGTGATCGTCATGCCGACGGCCGCTCCCGAAGAACCTGCAGAGGTCGTGGAAGAGGAACCTGCAGTCGAAGAAGTAAACAACGATTATGAGCTGGTATACACTGATGACGGTACCGGAAATAATGTATGGTGGCTGTATAACCATATAGACAATACACGTGAGAAACTTCAGGAACTCCTGGATTTCGCAGATTCACAGGCAAGCAAGACCGCAACACTCACAGCTGCCAACCAGAAGCTCAAGATCATATGCATCGTACTCGGTGCACTGCTCGCCATAGCAATCATAGCCGTGATCATAATGGCGGTTAAGCTGGCAGCAGGCGGATACGATTATGATGACGATGATGACGACGATGACGATGATGACGAAGAGGATGATGAACCCGTAAGATCACGTCGCAGCAGCAGAAGCTCACGTCGCAGATATGATGACGACGATGACGATGATGATGACGATGACGACGAAGAAGAGGAGCGCAGACCGAGAAGGAGAAGCTCCCAGACATCATCACGTGACCGCAACCGTACTCCCAGACGCAGAGTCGAATATGATGAGGATGATGATGTCCGGGTAGATACCGCACCCAAGAAAAACAAACCAAAGAACTTCATGCTCGATGACGATGACTTCGAGTTTGAGTTCCTGAACATGGATGATAAGTAATCACAAGGTTTCGCTTGATGATATAGTGTATAAAAATGCAACCCGAATATACAGATAAAGCCCGTATAGCTCTGGAATTGGCCAGGCGTGCAGCCCGCAGCCTGCACCAGAGCTATATCGGAACCGAGCACCTGCTGCTCGGACTCATAAAAGAAAATACAGGCGTAGCAGCCAAGATCCTGATGGATAACGGCGTAAGCGCAGAACAACTGACAGATATGGTGAGCGATCTGCTGTCTCCGGATTCCACGACTCTGCTCGCTGAGAAGAATGATTTCTCACCCAGAGCCCGCGAGGTCCTCGAAGAAGCAGCCAGACAGGCGGAGAGATTTAAAGCCGATCGTGTCGGCACCGAGCATATACTGCTGGCCATTCTCAAGGAGAATGACAGTATAGCTATCAGACTGCTCAACACTATTGGAGTATCCACGCAGAAACTGTACGTAGATACTCTTATCAGTATGGGGGTAGATCCCGCCAAATATAAGGATGACCTGAATCAGGTCAATCGCAAGAGCAAAGGTAAAGGCTCCACCCTGGAACAGTACTCCAGAGACCTGACCGCACTTGCCAGAGAGGGAAAGCTCGATCCCGTCATCGGCAGAAATGATGAGATCCAGCGTGTTATACAGATCCTCAGCAGACGTACCAAGAACAATCCCTGTCTGATAGGCGAACCCGGAGTAGGTAAGACTGCTATAGTAGAGGGACTGGCGATCCGCATCGTCAATGGTGAGGTTCCTTTTACGGTTCAGAACAAGAGAGTCCTGACACTCGATCTGTCCGGTATGGTGGCCGGCTCCAAATACAGGGGTGAGTTCGAGGAACGTATTAAAAAGGTGATAAGCGAAGTCACCGAGGATGGCAATATCATTCTTTTCCTCGATGAGATCCACACACTCATAGGTGCGGGCGGAGCGGAAGGTGCGATCGACGCCTCCAACATACTCAAGCCCTCACTTGCCAGAGGCGAATTACAGCTCATAGGTGCGACGACCATCTCGGAGTATCGCAAGTATGTTGAGAAAGATGCGGCTCTGGAGCGCAGATTCCAGCCTGTGACCGTCGAGGAACCCGATAACGAGGAAGCGATACGTATCCTGCAGGGCATAGCACATAAATACGAAGAGCACCATCAGGTGAAGATCACGGATGAAGCTCTGGTTGCCGCTGTACAGCTGTCAGCCAGATATATCAACGACCGTAATCTCCCTGACAAGGCGATAGATCTGATAGATGAAGCATCTGCAGCGGCCAGGCTGCACACCACTAAGCATCCCAAGAAACTTACGGATATGGCCGAGGAGATCGAGAAGATCGACAAGCAGATCGAGAGATCGATACGCATGGAAGCATTCGGTCAGGCAGGTGAACTCAGACGTCATCAGATCGAGCTCAAGAAGAAATATGAACGTGCACTCAAGAAATTCGAGTCCGGTGAGCAGGAGAAATACTTCACCGTAACCGAAGAGGATATTGCTTCGGTGGTATCCATGTGGACCAAGATACCGCTTAACAAGCTCGAGGAAAAAGAGTCAGAGCGCCTTCTTAAACTCGAGGATACACTTCATAAGAGAGTCATCGGCCAGGAGGAGGCTGTTACCGCACTGGCAAGAGCCATACGCAGAGGCCGTGTGGGATTACAGGATCCGGGCCGCCCTATAGGTTCGTTCCTTTTCCTCGGACCTACGGGTGTCGGTAAGACCGAGCTGTGCAAGGCTCTGGCAGAGGCCATGTTCGGATCTGAGTCGGCGCTGATCAGAGTGGATATGTCCGAGTATATGGAAGGCCACTCGGTATCGAAGATGATAGGATCACCTCCGGGATATGTAGGATTCGATGAGGGAGGCCAGCTCAGCGAGAAGATCAGACGTAATCCGTATTCGGTAGTGCTGTTCGATGAGATAGAAAAGGCTCATCCCGATGTATTCAATATACTGCTCCAGGTGCTTGACGACGGACATATCACGGATTCGAAGGGACGTAAGGTCAGCTTCAAGAATACGATCCTCGTCATGACATCCAATGCCGGTGCGCAGAGGATCATGGAACCGAAGAATCTCGGTTTCGGTGCCGGAGATACCGCTGAGAAGACGTATGACAAGATGAAGTCTTCCGTTATGGAAGAGGTCAAGAAGATATTCAAGCCCGAGTTCATCAACCGTATAGATGAGATCATGGTATTCCATCCTCTGACACGAGATGATATGACACGCATAGTCACTCTGCTGGCTTCGAATCTGACCTCGAGGTGCAGGACACAGATGGGCATCGAACTGAGCCTGACACCTACACTTAAGAAATATATCGTGGATAAGTATTCCGATGCGAAAATGGGAGCGAGACCTCTGAAGAGAGCCATACAGTCTTTCGTTGAAGATGAACTGGCACAGGAGATACTCGCAGGAAACATACATGAAGGCGATAAGGTGACCGCTACAGTAAGCGGGGGCAAGATTAAGTTTAAAACCGGGAGGTAACTTAAATGGCAGTGATCGAAGAACTGATCAGAACTGAGAGCGACGGAAAGATAAGCTTTGGTAATCACAGTCTGGCCGAGAAAGCTAAAAAAGAAGACTATGAGAGTGCCGGTGATATCTACAAAGTAAAGACTTACGGTGCTATGACCAAGCTGGAGAAGAACGGCATGTTTCTGTATGAGTCGGTGCCGGGTACCAGCGTGACAGGGTTCAATGAGACCGAGGATGGTGTGAGTTTCACGGTTTCCGGTTCGGAAGATGCACAGATCACGGTAGGTCTTCAGGATGATACCGAATATGATGTAACAGTCGGCGGAGCCGAGGTCGGACGCATGAAGACCAACATGGGCGGTAAGCTGGTCGTATCATTGGACCTCTCGGAAGGATCAGATCAGGAAGTACGCATCGTCAAGGCGTAAGTATATTAATATGGCAAAGAGCAAGAGCGTATTCTTCTGCCAGCAGTGCGGGTATGAGTCCGCCAAATGGATGGGACAGTGCCCTGCATGCAGGGAGTGGAATACTTTCACTGAGGAGCCTGTGGTCATAGCCACGGGCTCCGGTGCGAAGTCGCGTGTCCGTACGGGACAGGCCCCCGTACCCAAATCCATATCGGAGATATCGGGCGAGGAAGCACCGCGCATCACAACGGGGATCGGAGAGTTCGACCGTGTTCTCGGAGGCGGTGCAGTTCCCGGATCATTGATCCTGGTGGGCGGCGATCCCGGTATCGGTAAATCGACACTTCTCCTGCAGACCTGCAGAAATCTCGCAGCGTCGGGCAGGAAAGTATTGTATATATCGGGCGAAGAGAGCCTGACACAGATCAGACTACGCGCGGAGAGACTGGGTGACTTCAACGATCATCTGAAACTTCTGTGCGAGACGGATCTGACGGCTATAGAAGAATGCATAGCATCCGTCAAACCGGAATGCGTGATCATAGATTCCATACAGACCATGTGCAGTGCGGACGTGACCTCATCGCCGGGATCGGTATCCCAGGTCAGGGAGTCCACGAATATACTGCTGCGTATAGCCAAGTCCATGGATATAACCGTATTTATAGTCGGACATGTGACCAAAGAAGGTACCGTAGCCGGCCCCAGAGTCCTGGAACACATGGTGGACACGGTCCTGTATTTTGAGGGCGACAGGCATGCATCATACAGAGTCCTCAGAGGCGTAAAGAACAGGTTCGGATCGACGAATGAGATCGGTGTATTCGAGATGTCCGGCGGAGGGCTCATCGAAGTGACCAATGCTTCGGCATATATGCTGGAGGGTAGGCCGGAGGGGGCCAGCGGCAGCGTGGTCGTATGCTCCATGGAGGGTACGAGACCGATATTGCTCGAGATACAGGCGCTGATCACACGCACTTCATTCGGTATGCCCAGGAGACAGGCGGCCGGAGCCGATTATAACAGGGTGAATCTGCTGATGGCAGTACTTGAGAGACGTACCGGACTGAAACTGTCGGACTGTGATGCCTATGTGAACCTGACCGGCGGCATCCGGATACAGGAGCCGGCACTCGATCTGGGGATGGCTATGGCCATAGCATCGGGGTTTAAGAACAGACCGGTGGATCCGCACACCGTGGTATTCGGTGAGGTCGGACTCTCGGGTGAGGTCAGGAGCGTGAGCCAGGCCGAAGCCAGAGTCAGGGAAGCAGCCAGACTCGGATTTGACACATGTATAATTCCGTTAAGTAATGCGGAGAAGCTCCGCGGGATCAAGGATATAAAGCTGATAGGCGTATCGTCGCTGGATGAGTGTATACCGCTTATCGGTTAGGATGGAAGTTTGGAAGACAGGAAGCAGTGGGCGCGTAAGAATGTGCCCTTCATAATAATAGAACTGATAGCTCTCGCTCTGTCGATAGGTGTACTGTATGTGGTCACTCTGACCACTCGGACTGTCAAGAAAGTTGATATTGATCAGAGTAATATAGTGATCAACAGCAGCGCTTCGGACGAACCGGACAACCCGGGAAACGGCAGGACCGCCGGCAACGAAACTCTAAGTACCGGGACAGGTGTCCGCAATATAGCACTGTTCGGTGTAGACTCCAGAGACGGTAACTTAAGCAAGCGTACGCGCAGCGATACGATGATCATAGCATCGGTCGATCAGGATGCGCATGAGATACGTCTGGTGAGCATCTATCGTGATACGTATCTGAATCTTGGGAACGATACATACTCCAAGGCCAATGCCGCGTATGCAAAAGGCGGCCCGGAGCAGGCCATCAACATGCTGAACATGAATCTGGATCTGGACATAACCGACTATGTTACGGTCGGCTTTGAGGGACTGTCCGAGGCAGTGGATGCACTCGGCGGTGTGGAGATAGATATAGCGGTCGATGAGATCAGCCACCTCAATAACTACCAGCGTAGCATGTATGTGAACGAAGACGGTACGGGTGAGCTGAATGAGGATATCATTGAGGTCTATGAGGACGGAATTCAGACTCTGAACGGATTACAGGCCACGGCATATTGCCGTATCAGATATACCGCCGGAAATGATTACAAACGTGCCGAGAGGCAGAGAACAGTCATAACCAAGCTGCTCGAGCGTGCGTCTTCATCCTCCGTGTCCAAGCTTTCCAAAGCCGCCATGGCCATACTCCCGCATGTGGAAACCTCTCTGCCGGCCGATGAGATCATGAAGCTTTTGGCTTCGGCTTCGGAATATACGGTGGTCGCTTCCGACGGACTCCCTTTTGAAGCATACCGTTATCCCGCCAAACTGGGCGTGGACGGATGGTGCATAGTGCCTGTCACCCTGGAGGCAAATGCGAGAGCGCTGCATGAACTGCTCTATCCCGGTGTGGAATACACACCGACCGAGCGTGTGTATGAGATTAGTTCATACATATCCGATCATTGCGCGCCCTATATGCAATAGCCCGCCAAGATAAGTTATGAAACGTTTGTTGAGATATCTGAAAAACTATAAGATCCAGTGTGTATTGGCACCGTTGTTCAAGATGCTCGAAGCTCTCTTCGAGCTTTTTGTGCCTTTGGTAATAGCTGCCCTTATTGACCGGATATCGGATTATTCGGCAAGCGGGGATGCGGGTTTTGTTGTGCGGTGCTTTATCCTGCTCATCATTCTGGGCGTGGTAGGACTGATCAGTTCATGTACCGCCCAGTTCTTTGCCGCCAGAGCCGCGACCGGATTTTCCAAGGAACTCAGACACGATCTGTTTGCCACACTGCTGGATCTGGACTACCCGCAGATAGACGGTCTGGGGACTTCCACGATGATCACCCGCATGACCGCTGATGTCAACACTGCCCAGAACGGTGTGAATATGTTCCTCAGACTGTTCCTGCGTTCTCCGTTCATAGTAGCCGGAGCAGTGGTCATGGCATTCACGATAGATGTCAGATCGGCACTCATATTCGTGGCAGTGGTAGCAGTGCTTTTCGTCACGGTCGGACTGATCATGCGCTATAATATCCCGATGCTCAAGCGGGTCCAGTCGAAGCTGGATAAGGTACTGGATTTCACCAGGGAGAATCTGTCCGGAGCCAGAGTCATCAGGGCGTTCAACGTGGAGAGTGACAGACAGGCCGGATTTGAAGCGGCGAATGAAGTGTTGTCTCAGGATCAGCGCCGTGCCGGACGGATTTCCGGACTGCTTAATCCTCTGACGTATGTGATCATCAATCTGGCTATAGTCATGCTGATAGGCGTAGGGAATATACAGGTGGCACAGGGACGCCTTACTACCGGTCAGGTCGTCGCTCTGTATAATTACATGTCCCAGATACTGCTCGAGCTCATCAAATTCGCGAATCTCGTGGTCACTATCAACCGTGCGCTTGCAAGTGCCAACCGTATCAGTGAAGTGTTCGGCCTGGAGGAGGGACCGGCCGCCAATGCAACGGGGCAGCCCGCAGCTCGCGGAGACGAAGCTTCTGCCCGGACCGACAGTGCTTCGGAGGCGTCTGAATGGGCCGTCGAATTCGATGATGTATCTCTCAGATATCACGAAGGCTCTGACGAGGCTCTGAGCAATATATCATTCAAGGTGAAGCGCGGAGAGACCATAGGTGTGATCGGAGGTACCGGATCCGGTAAAACCTCTCTGATCAATATGATCCCGGGATTCTATACAGCCACATCCGGTACCGTGAAAGTAGACGGTGAGGATGTGAAGTGCGTCGATGCACATGAACTGAGATCGCGGATAGGCATAGTTCCGCAGAAGGCGGTCCTTTTCGACGGGACCATAGCGGAGAATCTGAGATGGGGTAATGCATCCGCCACGGACTCAGAGCTTGAAGAAGCCGTACGTATGGCTGTGGCCATGGACGTGGTGGAGGCGAAGGGCGGCCTTGATGCCCATATAGAGCCCGGCGGAAAGAATCTCTCCGGAGGACAGAGACAGCGTCTTACCATAGCGAGAGCTCTGGTCAAAAAGCCCGACATACTGATACTGGACGACTCTTCATCCGCTTTGGATAATGTGACCGACCGCAGGCTGCGTGAGAATATACGCCGGATGGATCCCGGAACTACGGTGTTCATAGTGTCACAGAGGAGTTCTTCGGTCAGGGATGCCGACCGCATCATAGTGATGGATGACGGAGTGATGGCCGGAATAGGCACACATGCCGAACTGATGGAGTCCTGCGCGGTATATCGTGAGATATATGAGTCACAGTTCGGAAGGGAGGAAGGCTGATGGCGCTTGATACCAGCGGCTTCGTGCCCAAAGGAAACTTAAATACCGACGAAACGGCTCTGGGACGTTCCGGGCGCAGATCCACCCTCATCAAGGTCCTCGGGAGATTATCCGGATTCCGGTTTCCGATACTTATGTCTCTGCTGATGGCTGTGCTGTCGGTAGTATTCACACTTCTGGTGCCTATATATATAGGCCGGGTGATAGACTGTATCAGTACCGGATCGGGTCCCGAACCGATCAGGGATAATCTGATGCGCGCTGCCGTCAGTGCCGTGATCGTGGGTGTGTCTACCTATATCATGAATCTGATCAATAACCGTGTCACATATCTGACCGTGCGCGATATACGTAACGAAGCGATAAGGACCATCGATACACTGCCTCTTAAATATATCGATTCACACTCCCAGGGAGATATAGTGAGCCGTGTGATCGCCGATGCGGATCAGTTCGCCGACGGTCTGCTGATGGGATTCACACAGGCCTTCACGGGGATCATGACGATCATAGGTACGCTGGTGTTCATGCTGAGGATGAATGTGGCGATCACATTGGTGGTCGTATGCGTGACACCGCTGTCGCTGTTCATAGCGAGATTCATTTCTTCACGTACATATCGTATGTTCAGGGACCAGAGCATAGAACGCGGCGCACAGACATCTGTCATCGACGAGATGATAGGCAATGCCAAAGTGGTCAAAGCATTTAATAAGGAACAGGACGTTCTGGCCCGTTTTGATGAGATAAATGAACGTCTGGAAAAGGCGAGCCTGAAGGCCATCTTCTATTCATCACTCACCAATCCCTGCACCAGATTCGTGAACGCGGTCTGCTATGCATTGGTGGCTTTGACGGGATCCTATTTCGCAATCCTGGCTCTCGGCGGCGACAGCAGCCGTCTGACCAGCGGGATCACGGTAGGTACGCTTACGGTATTCCTGTCATATGCAAATCAGTATACTAAGCCTTTCAACGAGATCTCCAGTGTGATCAGTGAGCTTCAGGGAGCGATAGCCTGCGCTGCGAGAGTGTTCGAGATCATTGAGGAGACTCCCGAGACTCCCGATACTGACGGCCGGACACTTGAGGATATCAGCGGACGTGTGGATATAGACGATGTTGATTTCTCATATGTACCGGAAAGAGAACTGATAACGGACTTAAGTCTACATGTCGAGCCCGGTCAGCGTGTAGCGATAGTCGGTCCTACCGGCTGCGGCAAGACCACGATCATAAACCTGCTGATGAGATTCTATGATGTGGACAGGGGCGCCATCTGCGTCGACGGAGAGGATATCCGCGGAGTTACACGCAGTTCCCTGCGTTCATCATACGGTATGGTTTTGCAGGATACATGGCTGGCAGGAGGCACGATAGCGGACAACATCAGATTCGGATGCCCGCAGGCTACCATGGATGAAGTTACAGAAGCAGCCAAGGCGACAGGAGCCCACAGCTTCATCCGCAGACTGCCGCTTCGATACGATACGGTCATAGGAGAGGGCGGAACCGAACTCAGTCAGGGCCAGAAGCAACTTCTGTGCGTGACCAGGGTCATGCTCCATATCCCTCCGATGCTGATACTCGATGAGGCTACCTCATCCATAGATACACGTACCGAGATGCGTATACAGAAGTCTTTCCGCGACATGATGACAGGAAGGACCAGTTTCATAGTAGCGCACCGTCTGTCGACCGTCAGGGAAGCTGATGTCATTCTGGTCATGAGAGACGGCGCCATCATAGAGCAGGGAGATCATGATACCCTTCTTGCACGGGGAGGCTTCTACAGCGAGTTGTATAACTCACAATTCTAGGCGGATTACTGATATGGAAATGAACGAAAGCTTATTTGACAACATTATCAATACAGCACAGGACTGCGTGTTCTGGAAAGACAAAGACAGAAGATTCGTGGGAGTCAATCAGGCATTCCTGGATTTCTACGGTTTTGAATCGGCTGATATCCTCATAGGCAAGACCGATGAGGATATGGGATGGCATAACGATCCGGAGCCTTTTAAGCAGGATGAACTCAGGGTACTGGCCGGACACAGTACATACAAGGTGGCCGGTAAGTGTGTGATCCGGGGCGAGGACAGAGATATCATAGCCACTAAGAGACCTATATACGAAAACGGGGAGATAGTAGGTCTGGTGGGCAGTTTTATGGATGTGACAGATATCACAAAACGGCAGAAGATGCATGACAGAAACCAGATCATGTATACCACTGCCGGACTTCGTAAATATCCGTATTTCGATAAGCTTCTTGATGAATTTCCGATAGAGGAGCTGCTGGATCCCCTGACAGGTATCGTCTCCCGTAAGTATGCGATAGGGTTTGCACATTCACTAATAGCATCCGGCACGCCTTTTACATTTGCCATCGTGGATCTGGACAATTTCAAATATATCAACGACACCTACGGACACCGGGCAGGAGATGTGGTCCTGACCGATGTTTCGGCCAAGCTCGCGGGGCACATGGGTGCGGATGGAATAGCGGGGCGCTTCGGCGGAGATGAGCTTCTGCTGATCGATACCAAACATTTCTCCCGTGCGGATAAGGAGAGCGTATTCGCCGCCATGTACGGTGATGCGGGTGTTCTGAGGAGTCATGTCGTTGTCGATGATCACAGACTATTTGTGACAGGGACAACGGGATGTGCCACCTTCCCCGATGATGCTGCCGACTATGACGATCTTTTCTCCAAGATCGATAAGACTCTGTATTACGGCAAGAGAAAAGGACGCAACTGCTTCGTGATCTATGATGATGAAACTCACAGGGATCTGGATATGAAGAAGCTGGTCAAGCAGGGCGTCTATACCAATATGAACAGCCTGATGGTACAGCTCGGGCTTGAGACCGGATTCGAGAACAGATTGCGGGCTGCCATGTCGCTCGTTCAGGAACAGTTTCACATCGCCGATATGTACTACGCGGGTCATTCCGGACTTATGCATTCGGTCATAGACAGCAATATCTCCGAGGATGTCAGTGATATCGACATGGCGATAGATGATGAGATACTGAAGGTGAGCGATCTTGAAGAGATACGGGATACAAGCCCGAAACTATATGCTGCGCTTAAGAAGCAAAATATCGGTTCGGCATTGATCATAAGGATCGGCCTCAATATGGAGACCGACGGATATCTGGTCTGCACCGATCAGAGAAACAACAGGCTCTGGCAGGAGGACGAGTGCGGGATACTCTACTTCATCGCAAAATCGCTTGCGGCTCACATCAGACTGAATAAAGACAGTATGCCCGAATAAAACCATAAAACACTTGCCTATCCCGGAGATGATGTGGTAATATAGCATTTGGCTGTTTTGAAGCCGATACAGGGGCGTAGTTCAATGGTAGAACGGCGGTCTCCAAAACCGTTAATGCGGGTTCGACTCCTGCCGCCCCTGCTTTATTTTTGAGAAACCTGTAAATGCGTGAAAACAATGCGCGTTTACAGGTTTTTTTATGCTTCCGGCGGTTCTTTTTAATTGTATCGTGCCCCCCATAATGGTAAAATTTTATTATGCGTAAAAAGATCCTTACGGTAATAATCGATATCATCGGAATACTGATAACCATAGTCTGCGGACTGCTGCTGATACAGATGATATTTCTTCAGAGAGATCTGGTCTCATCATCACAACAGGCGGGTGAACTGATCGAGAATACCTCCGAGGAAGCAATGCGCTCCCAGATAGGGGCATATCTGAAGGAGGCGGCTTCCATCAGAGCATGGGTTTCGGACGGAGAGTTCTCCAAGTTTGCGGATTCCATCGGAGTGATCGCAAACACTGCATCGGACATATATGCTCATCCGGAGAGATATGGCACATCCCGGATGGAGAAATACGGCGAATCCGATATGGGGGAGCTTAAGTCTTATATCGCATACGGTGACGGAGTGGACCCCGAAGCGGCGGATATCAGTGCGGAAGCCGGTATGGCAGCCAATATGCAGGGAGTGCTCAAGTCTGTCAATATGGCCAACAGTTCCATGGCCAGTGATTATTTTGCATCCGAATCCGGTCTGTTCGTATGTGCAGAGGCGGTATCCGTCTACAATCTGCCTAAAGGCAATGAGCACCTGAGTTTCGAGGCGAGACAGCGTCCATGGTTTACGGAGGCGCGGGATGCGGGACATGCCGTTTTTACCGGAATGATCAAAGATGCCGATACAGGTGACTATGTCATCACCTGCGGAGTCCCCGTATATGCTGACGGTGACTTCATCGGTGTGGCCGGAGCCGGCCTTTTCCTGGATACCATACGTCAGGATGTGGACGGATTTCAGTTGGGAGAGAACGGCTATGCCTGCATAATCAACTCCCGTGGACAGGTACTTTTCTCGGGAGCTTCGGAGGGCGATCTGGCTGCATCCGAGGATATGGATTCGGATATCAGGCTGAGTGCCAATAAGGAACTGGCCGCTCTGACAACCGATGCACTTGACGGAAATGCCGGCGTGGACATCGTGGAACTGGACGGATGCAGATATTACATCGGCTATGCTCCGATGGAGACCGTAGGCTGGTCATATATGACCATTCTTCCCGAAGCAGAGGTTACGGCTCCAACCATGGCTCTGGTTGAGAAACTGGATGCCCATAATACCGAGCAGAATCAATATGTGCACGGATCCGTAGTCAGGTCAGTCAGGTTCATAGTTCTCCTGCTGGTCGCAGTCGGCGGCGTCATGCTGATCGTTGCCGGCAGGTTCGCGGATAAGCTAGCCGATCCGATAGTTATCCTGACCGGACAGGTAAGCCAGATCGAAGGAGATAATCTGGATTTTACCTGCGACCTGCATACGGGAGATGAGGTTCAGGTTCTCGGTGAAGCTTTTGAGTCCATGACCGGGCGCATGAAGACATACATCGATGATATCACTGCGATCACGGCCGAGAAGGAGAGGATAGGTGCAGAACTTTCGGTTGCGACGCATATACAGGCGTCCATGCTTCCGTGCATCTTTCCGCCGTATCCCGACAGAGACGAGTTCGAACTATTTGCATCCATGGATCCTGCCAGAGAAGTAGGCGGTGATTTCTATGATTTCTTCCTGGTAGACAGCGATCATCTGGGAATAGTGATAGCCGATGTATCGGGCAAGGGCGTGCCTGCCGCATTGTTCATGGTCATATCGAAGACTCTGATCAAGAACAGGGCATTATCCGGAGAGAGTGTGGATGAGGTATTCACTCATGCCAACAACCAGCTCTGCGAGGGTAACGCCGAGGATATGTTCGTTACGGCCTGGATCGGGATCATAGAGCTGTCTACCGGACATATGCAGTGGTGTGATGCCGGACATGAGATACCGTATCTCATACATGGCGACGGAAGTATTGAGAAGATCATGCCGGAGCGGAAGAAACTCCCGCTGGCCGCTATTGAGGACACCGGGTATGTGTCCAATGAGCTGGATCTGAACAGGGGAGACATGATCTTTCTGTACACCGATGGTGTACCGGAAGCGTGTGATATGAACAATGAACTGTATGGGATCAGGAGGCTTGAGCTGGCTCTGAGTTCGGAATACAGGGCTGATCCCGAGACTCTTTTAAAGGCAATACGATCCGATGTGGACGGCTTTGTCGGAGAAGCGCCCCAGTTTGATGATCTGACCATGCTGTGCATACAATACAGGGGAACCGGCCGGGATATGTCCGGGGATCTCGAAGTATAGGAGGAACTTTCATGGCTTTAGTGGGTAATGCAAAGGACATCAATGTCAGGGAGTTCTATGATGCGATAGTGGATTTTGCACATGATGAGAAGGCACAGGATAAGTACTACAGCATCATGGACATGCTGACAGGCAGAAAGAATAAGGACGGAAGCGACGAGACCGTCAGAGACAGGATACTCAAGGCATATGCGATGCTCTTTTGTGAGGATGCGGGCCTGGAACCCGGGGAGTGTGCGGGCGTGGATGAAGTGGCCGATACAGCAGACAGGCTGTATATAGGCGGGACGGGATATGATCCCGAACACTGGTATCGCATGAAGTACCATTTCCCGGTGATAGATGATGATAATTATGACAGATTCGCTGCGCTGGTGCTGAGTGACATGAACTCGGGACCTCTGCACGAGGCAGCTCTTAATGACGGAGAGACACTTGTAGTAGGTGAACCTGATCCGCTGCATATGACACCTGAGCAGAGACGCAACCAGACGGTCAGGAGCGTAGGACTTCCTACGGGGGGTGACCAATGAACATACTGGCAGTCGACAGCGATAAGAAGGCACTTGACGGTATCCGCAGCATACTGGATAAACGCAGACCCAAGGCAGCATGCTACTATTTCGAAGACCCTCTGGCTGCTCTGGCTCAGGCAAGAGAGACAGAGATAGATGTGGCCTTGTTGGAGGTGGACACGCCCGAGCTCTCGGGTCTGGATCTGGGGAGATATCTGAAGGAGCTTAACCCCTATGTCAATCTGATATATCTGAATGCGGGCGAGAGTTATGCATATGATGCCATGCGCCAGCATGCCAGCGGATATGTGGTGAAGCCCGGAGACGAGAATGATATACAGTATGAGCTGGATTCCCTGCGGTTTCCGGAGATACGGAAGAAACTCAAGAGGGTATATGCACAGACATTCGGTAATTTTGAATTCTTTGTGGACGGAGAACCCGTGGAGTTCAAATACAGCCGGACCAAGGAGATCGTCGCCATACTTATCAATAACAAGGGAGCCCAGACCACAAACGGCGAGATCATAGCCGACCTGTGGGAGGATGGCGCTGACCCCGATAAGAAACTCTCATATCTGTGCAACCTAAGACAGGATCTGCAGAATACATTCACCAGGCTCAAACTTGACGGGATCATACTGAAGCAACGCGGCAGCATGGCCATAGCAAAGGACAGGATAGAGTGCGATCTCTATGACTGGATGGCGGATCCGGAGCACTCCAAATACAAGTATATAGGTGATTACATGAATCAGTACAGCTGGGCCGAGAGCGTTCATGCCGAGCTGGATGAGATCAGCTACGATCTGTATGATGAGTAAACCCCGTAAAAAGTTTATATCCATCTGTCTGGCAGCTTTGCTTGCATCTGTATCCGGAGCAGGGCTGATGACTTTCTTTATGCCCGAGCCCATTACCGTGCAGGCTGCTGAAACGGGAGGATCGGATGCGACATATGTCACATCGCTCATTGATCCTATACGCGATCAGGACGGTTATTCCGCAGTGCTGTACAACAGTACGAGCGGACTGCCCACATCGGAGGCCAATGACATAGTTCAGACCAGTGAAGGCTTCATATGGATCGGCGGATACAGCGGGCTGATCAGGTATGACGGAGCCCATTTCGAACGCCCCAGGATCACGTCGCTCATAGCCAGTGTGACATGTATGATGGTGGATGAAAACGAGAGACTGTGGATCGGAACCAATGAGAGCGGTATATACATATATGAACATGATGTAGTGTATATCGTTGATGAAGAGGACGGACTTCCGTCTCCGGTCATCCGTGATATGGTCAGAGATTCTCAGGGCAGAGTCTATGTGGCCACCGTATCCGGCCTTGCCATCATAGATACCGATATGAACATATCCGTATTTGATTATCCGGGAATATCGGATAAACTCATCAAAGATCTGTGGGTGACCGATGATGGGCATGTGTACGGGATTACCAACGAAGGTGATGTATTTACTCTCAGATACGGAGCGATAGAAGCGTGCTATCCTCATGAAGATTTCGACTTCGGTACGATCGACTCCCTTCTTCCGGATCCGTCCGCTCCCGGATATATATATACCGATGTCGGTGATTCGACAGTGCGATACGGCCGGCTGGCCAATGAGTTTAACGTTGAGATGTCGATCGATATCTCTCCTCTGACTCAGGTTATGGAGTTTAATTATCTCGGAGGCCGTATATGGATATGTGCACGTAACGGTGTCGGAGTTATCGATAACGGTAAGTTCACTTTACTGGATGATCTTCCCATGGACAGCAGTATAGGTCATGTCATGTCAGATTATGAAGGGAACCTGTGGTTTACTTCCACCAGACAGGGTGTGATGAAGATAGTTCCGAACAGGTTCACCGATCTGTATGAGAAGTATCATCTGCCTGATGCGGTAGTCAATTCGACATGTAAACTGGATGACAGGCTCTATGTGGCTACGGATAAAGGTCTGACTGTCATCGGTCCCGACGGCCCCGTGTCAGGGGTGCCGGTCAGCACAGTACATACGATATCCGGAAAGGAACTGGAATACAGTGATCTGGTAGAGATGCTTGACGGTATCAGGATCAGATCCGTGATCAAAGATTCGAGGGATCGTCTGTGGATCTCATCATGGAGATCCTATGGCCTGCTCAGGTACGATCATGGAGAAGTGACGGTATTCGGAGAAGAAGACGGACTGTGTTCAAGTCAGGTGAGAACCGTATACGAGACTTCCGATTCCCGATTCCTGGTTGCATGTACGGGTGGGATCAATATCATCGAAGGTGACCGTGTCACTGCCTCATACGGTGAGAGAGAGGGCATAGATAATACCGAGATCCTTTCCGTGTGTGAGGGATGGGACGGTGATATCCTTATCGGTACGGATGGAGGCGGCATATATATACTGGGTTCATCCGGAGTACGTCTTCTGACAAAGGCCGACGGTCTTACATCCGGGGTCGTGATGCGTATCAAGCCTGCCCGGGACAGGGATATATACTGGCTGGTGACAGGTACCTCTCTGGCCTATATGACCCCGGGCTATGGGATTCATACCATAGAATCCTTCCCGTATTCCAATAACTTTGACCTGTATGAGAACGGCCGGGGGGAGATATGGGTTCTGTCCAGCAGCGGTATATATGTTCTGACCACCGAGTCACTTCTGGCCGATGAGAATCTGTTCCCGATGCATTTCTCGCTCTCCAATGGCCTGCCTCATATCACTACTGCCAACTCATACAGTGCACTGGATCCGGATGGTACTCTCTATATATCAGGTACATCCGGAGTAGCAAGGGTAAATATCGAAAAGCCCTTTGATGATGTGAGTGAACTCAAAGCATCTGTACCGTATATAGAAGCAGACAACGTACGTATCTATCCGGATGCTGACGGGAAGTTTTCGATACCATCCACAGTACGAAGACTGACCATATATGCATATGTATACAACTATTCATTGATCGATCCGATAGTAACATACAGACTGGACGGATTTGATGAAGAGGATACATCAGTGATCCGGTCCGAACTGGATCCTGTCTATTACACCAACCTGCGTGGCGGTGATTACCGGTTCGTGATGAGCCTCAAGGATCCCATGGGACGTGAGAGCAATACGATCACGGTTCCCATAACCAAGCAAAAAGCAGTTTACGAGCATCTGTGGTTCATCCTGCTGATGTGTCTGGCGACGATCGCCTGGATCACGATAGCCGTCAAGGCGTATATCAATAAGCGTATCAGTGATCTGGAGAAGCAGCATAAAGAAGAAGCCGAGAAGGAACGTATCGGCAATGAGCTCCGGATGGCCAGCGGTATACAGAACGATATGCTCCCGCATGAGTTTCCGCCATTCCCCGATATCAAAGAGTTCAATATCTACGCTTCGATGGACCCTGCCAGAGATGTGGGCGGCGACTTCTATGATTTCTTTATGACAGATGAGGATCATCTTTGCATAGTCATAGCGGATGTGAGCGGTAAGGGTATACCGGCAGCACTGTTCATGATGATCTCCAAGGTCATACTTCAGAGTAATGCATCCATGGGTGTATCTGCAGCTGAGATACTTGAGAGGACCAATAACGCACTGTGTTCGGATAACCGGTCCGATATGTTTGTGACAGTATGGATCGGTATACTGAATATCAGAACGGGGGTGATCACAGCAGCCAACGCCGGACATGAATACCCCGCGCTGATGCAGGATGGCAGGTTCTCACTGCTCAAGGATAAGCACGGGCTTGTCATCGGCGGCTACGAAGGAATGAAATATACCGAATATGAGATACATTTAAACCCCGGAGACAAGCTTTTCCTGTATACCGACGGAGTTCCGGAAGCAACATCTTCGAATGATGATATGTTCGGGACAGACCGTATGATCGATGCACTTAATATGGATCCCGGCGTCGATTGCGAGCAGATACTTAAGAATGTCAGACAGTCGGTGGATACTTTTGTGCAGGATGCCGAGCAGTTTGACGATCTGACAATGCTGTGCCTGGAGTATCACGGAGCACAGACAGAACACTGAGGTACCCTGTATGAACAGTATTCTCATAGCGACCATAATCGTTCTGGATGTGGCACTTATACTTCAGCTGCTGCAAATGACATTTGCAGTATGGGCAGATCCTTATATCAGCGGTCACGAGAGATCGTTCATGCTGATCGTGTGCGTGCTGGAGCTCATTCTTCTTGCGCAGGGGCAGATGGATTATCTGGTAGGAGAAAATCTTCTGTTTACCGGGATGGATCCGGGGGCGGCCGCGAC
Source organism: uncultured Lachnospiraceae bacterium (assembly GCA_946620235.1). GTDB lineage: Bacteria > Bacillota > Clostridia > Lachnospirales > Lachnospiraceae > XBB2008. The sequence continues at coordinate 33,822 of CAMONC010000009.1, forward strand.
GGTCGCGACGGCCGTGTCGGTCTGCGGCTATGTGATCCGACCGGTAGTGATCGCAATGTTTGTATATCTGACTGATCCGGATGGCAGAAATATATGGATATATGTACTCAGCGGCATTAATGCGCTGGTTTACATAATCTCGATATTTTACCCTATAGCGATCAGTTTTGACGAAACGGGAAGATTCCACAGAGGGCCGTTGGGATATACCTGTGCCGTGGTCAGCTTTCTTTTCCTGGGACGTCTGATCATACTGGCGATACGATCCTATACCAGGAACAGACGTATCGACATGATCATCCCGATATTCGCATCAGCGGTGATAATAGGTGCGACGATCGTTGATATGCTCATGACGCATGATCTTCCGGTCAGCTTCCTGATGGTGGCGATAGTGTGTGGCTGCGTATCTTATTATCTGTGGCTGCATCTTAAGTTTGCCAAGGAACATGAGACTTCATTGCTGGCCGAGTCACGCATACGTATCATGATGTCCCAGATACAACCGCACTTCCTGTATAATACACTGGCATCGATAC
>CAMONC010000010.1 GCA_946620235.1 uncultured Lachnospiraceae bacterium
CGTGGTAAGTCAGTATACTATGGAGGAAGCCAAGGTTAATCAGGAACTCATCAAGCAGCAGATACTTGAGAGAGTTCAGGCTATGTTTAATTCGGATTTTGTGTTTAATGTATCGTTCGGTGAGTACATGTTCCAGTAAGAGGGCCAGGCGGACATGGGAGGTGAGCCGGATTGAGTGAGGTTCTGTCACAAAATGAGATAGATAATCTACTGGCAGCCTTAAGCACCGGTGAACTGGACGCAGACACGCTTTCCGATACCAGCGAGAAGCAGGTCAAGAATTACGACTTCAAACGTCCGGCGAAGTTCTCAAAGGAACACTTAAGGACACTGGAGATCATACACGAGCATTACGGCAGGCTGTTGTCGACGAACCTGCCCGTGTACTTGAGAAAGACGGTACAGGTTGCCGTGGCCAGTTCGGAGACCGTTACTTTCTCCGAGTTTACCAACGCGCTTGCTTCACCGTCCATATTGGGGATCATTAATTTCCATCCCCTGAACGGTACGATAATCCTGGACATGGCACCGAATCTCGGATTCGCGATGATAGACAGGATGCTCGGCGGACAAGGTAATGCACTTGACAGGAGCAGGGACTTCTCCGAGATAGAGATGACCATATTACAGAAGATGATGGTTGTCTGCATGCAGCTGATGCGCGATCCCTGGAAGAACGTAGTCGAGATTAATCCCGTTCTGGATCGTATAGAGACGAATCCGGCATTTGCACAGATAATCTCTCCGAGTGACATGATCGCGATCGTAACATTGAATGTCAAGATAGGCGACACAGAGGGATTCTTCAATATATGTCTTCCTTTCTTTACATTGGAAGACGTTATGGATAAGCTTAATACCAAGTTCTGGTTCTCCAACATGACGGAGATCAGCGGTGAAGAATATTCCAATTATATCGAAGCCATGATACGTCATGTAGATATACCTATCCGGGCCGTGCTCGGAGAAAGCAGCATATCGGTAGGCGACTTCATGATGCTGCAACCCGGAGATGTCATCCGGGTGGATACCGATGTAGATTCCGAATTGGATGTATATGTCGGTAATATCCGTAAGTTTAAAGGCTTGCCCGGATATAACAGGGACAAGTTCGCGATGAAGATCACATCCGTGATCAGAGAGGAGGACTGACTGCATGGATGGAATGCTGTCACAGGACGAGATTAATGCGCTCCTAAACGGCATGGATGTAGGCTCCGACAGCGGAGGAGATTCCGGTTCCAGTTCTGATGCAGAGGCAGGTGCAGCGTCTGATTCCGGCGGTTCCAGAGTGGGTGACGATGAATTATCTGCAATGGAATGCGATGCCATTGGCGAGGTAGCCAACATATCAATGGGTTCCTCGGCCACGACGCTGTATTCGCTGGTCAATCGAAAGGTCAATATCACGACTCCCACGGTTACGTTGGCAACCTGGGACAATGTCATAGCCGATTACGAGAAGCCATGTGTATTTATTCAGATCAAATATACAGTCGGCCTGGATGGATCGAACATACTGGTACTCAAACAGCATGACGTGCTCGTGATCACCGACCTGATGATGGGCGGAGACGGTCAGAACGTAGAGGATACCGAGCTGAGTGAACTTCATCTGTCGGCTATATCAGAAGCCATGAACCAGATGATGGGTGCGTCGGCGACCTCGCTGTCAACCATGTTGGGCAAGATGATCGACATATCTCCTCCGGAGGCCTCGCAGGTAGATTTTACCGAAGGCAAATCGGGATCGGAGATCGCGGAATTCCTCGGAGGAACATTCGCGAAGATCGCTTTCAGGATGCAGATAGATGATCTGGTTGATTCAACTATTATGCAGCTGTATCCGCTGGATTTCGCCAAGGATCTGTGTAACGTATTCCTGGCAAGCCAGTCACCCGAACCGGCACCGGCAGCAGCACCTGAACCCGAGCCCGTAGCACCTTCCGCTCCGGTCACACCGGTGGCACCTCCACCGCAGATGCAGGCGGCACCTCAGGCGGCCCCCGATCCGATGATGGCGGGATACGCGCAACCGATGCCGCAGATGTATGCACAGCCGATGCCGCAGATGTACGCGCAACCGATGGCACCTACCAATGTCACTCCGGCGCAGTTCCAGAATCTGACGCCGAATCTGGCAGGAATATCCGGAGGCGAGAATATCGGCATCATCATGGATGTTCCACTGGAGGTTACCGTAGAACTGGGTAGGACCAGCAAATCGATTTCGGAAATACTTGATTTTGCTCCCGGTACGATCCTGGAGCTTGACAAGATAGCGGGAGAACCCGTAGACGTCCTGGTCAACGGCAAGTTCGTTGCAAAAGGCGAAGTAGTAGTTATAGAAGAAAGTTTCGGCGTTCGCGTCACAGAAATCATCAAATAATAGGAGACAAGAGAAATGGCAAAAAACATTTTAATTTGCGATGATGCAGCTTTCATGAGAATGATGATCAAGGACATTCTGACCAAGAATGGCTACAACATTGCAGGAGAGGCTGAGAATGGCGCTATGGCAGTTGATAAGTACAATGAGACCAAACCCGATCTCGTACTTATGGATATCACGATGCCTGAGATGGATGGTATCCAGGCTCTGAAGAAGATCAAGGAGAATGATCCTTCAGCCTCTGTTATAATGTGCTCGGCTATGGGCCAGCAGGCTATGGTTATCGAATCTATTCAGTCGGGTGCCAGAGACTTCATAGTTAAGCCTTTCCAGGCAGACAGAGTATTGGAAGCTGTACAGAAGGTTCTCGGATAATGGGCTCTTCCTACGCCCAGTTTATAGTCGTACTGCTTATATTTGTCGGGGTTTTGGCGGTAACTCTCTGGGTGACCAGATGGATGTCGGGATATCAGAGGGTTAAGGGCAGTGACTCCAATATCGGTCTGATCGACAGTCAGACCATAGGTAATGGCAAATACATACAGATAGTACGTCTGGGTGACAGGTATTTTGCTTTAGCTGTATCCAAGGATAATGTCAGTCTGATCAGTGAACTGGACAAAGATTCTCTTATCATACGTGAGGGGAGTTCTCGGACTGCGTCATTCAAGGATATCCTGTCCGGCATCAGACCGGCTCCCGGTGGTGATACCATTGAAAACGAGAACAAGTAACAGAAGAAGCTGTCTTCATATAGTGAGAATAATATGCCTGCTGGTTACGGTGGGCATATTGTGTGTGTCGGGGCCTGCTACCATGCGGGTGTATGCGGTTGAGCAGATCGACAATGAGCATCACCTGACCGGCGATACAGAGGACAGTACCAATATCGACAATCCGGGTACGAGCGAAACACCGGAAGACCTTGCGGAACTCAATATAGCCAATACTGTGACCATCACGTATGCAAACGGGAACGGTCAGATAAACGGTGCACTCAGGATACTCATCATCCTGACAGCGATATCGCTGGCACCTTTTCTTATCATTATGCTCACATGCTTCACCAGGATCATCGTGGTGTTGCATTTCACAAGGATGGCGCTGAACACACAGACCGCCCCTCCCAATAATGTGTTGATCGCATTGGCACTGTTCCTGACTTTCTTCATCATGCAGCCCACCATTCTGACGGTATATAACGAAGCCATAGTGCCGTTTGAGGCAGGTGAGCTGGATGCTCCGGATGCTTTTGAGGCCGGAATGAAGCCCATACGTGAATTTATGTATCCTCAGACTCAGCGTAAGGATCTGCAGATGTTTCTGGATATATCCCGGACGGAATGGGACGGAACTCTGGAGTCAATACCGAATGCGGTTCTGATCCCGAGCTTCATCATCAGCGAGCTCAGAAGTGCATTTATTATCGGCTTTTTGATCTACATACCGTTTATCATTATAGATATGGTGGTGGCGTCCACTCTGATGAGTATGGGTATGATGATGCTGCCGCCGACTACGATATCGGCGCCGTTCAAGATATTGCTTTTCGTTTTGGCGGATGGCTGGAATCTGGTCATCATGAACGTAGTCAAGACATATTTCTGACAGGAGGATCAGCATGGCCATAGAAGATGTTACACAGATCATAGGTGATGCACTCTTTACGATACTCAAGACTGCTATGCCGGTGTTGCTTGTGAGTCTTTGCGTGGGCTTGATCGTATCCATTTTTCAGACTGTTACATCCATTCAGGAACAGACGCTGACCTTCGTTCCCAAGGTTATAGCCATATTCCTGACGCTTACTCTGATAGGCAACTGGATGCTGAATAATATATTGGCCTATATAGATAACTTATGGGGGAGTTTCGCAGTATATATCAGGTGATGTGATGTTAGATATCCATTTCACATACAGCGATCTGCAACATTTTCTCCTCATCCTTATGCGGGTGGCTTCTTTTGTTTTTGTTGCCCCCTTTTTTAACGGCAACAACCAGACACCGAGGCGTGTCAAGGCGGGGTTCAGCGTTATGCTGGCGATACTGCTGTTTGGCATGGTGGAAAAGCCGGACCTGACGTTTGATACCGAGATCGAGTACGCGATCATAGTGATGAAGGAGACCATATGCGGACTCCTGATAGGTCTGGGAGCGCAGTTGTGCACGGCAGTGGCTGTCCTGGCCGGCTACATTGTGGATATAGAGACAGGCATGAGCATGGCTCAGGTCTTTGATGTGAACACCAGACAGCAGGTATCCATCTCGAGCGGGATCTATAATTATTCGTTTCTGCTCATTATGGTCATTTCGGGAGTCTATAAGTACCTTTTGGGAGCTCTTGTGGATTCGTTTACTTTGATCCCGATCGGCGGGCAGGTGTTTCACACAGAGCAGCTTGTCGGCCAGATAATAGCTTTTATGGGGCAGTACATGTCCATAGGCTTCAGAGTTGCACTGCCGATCTTCTGCTGCATCCTGATACTGAATTCGGTGTTGGGTATACTTGCGAAGGTTGCGCCTCAGATGAACATGTTTGCTGTCGGTATGCAGCTTAAAGTTTTGACAGGCTTGTCTCTGCTATATATTTCAACCTTTACGCTTCCGAAGATATCGGAGTTCATATTCACAGAGATGAGACGTTTGATAGTTGGTTTTGTAGAGGGTATGATGTGAGCCTGAAGTACGATCTTCAGTTCTTCGCCAAGGACGGTCCGGGCGGAGAAAAAACGGAACCGGCTACCGCCAAGAAGTTAAGGGATGCCCGCAGAGAAGGACAGGTGGCCAAGAGCAGGGAAGTATCGAATGCCGCGATGCTGCTTTCGCTGTTCGTGTTCTTAAGTCTGGTGGTCGGTTATTACGGATCCAGCTTCCTGAACATTTTCGATATGGTATATAACCGTATCCCGGAGTGGACCGTGATGCATGGCGGTGAGATGCCGCTTGCCACTATCTATGCCGCTTTACGGGATATAGTTTTTAAGTTCCTTTCCATAGTGCTGCCGGCACTGATCATCGGATTTGTGGTACCTTTCATTGCAAATCTGGTACAGGTCAAATGGTCACCGACCACTAAACCGATGCAACCCAAATTCAGCAAGCTGAATCCGCTTAACGGTATCAAGAGGCTCTTTTCGCTGAATTCGCTGATGGAGCTTCTTAAGTCGATCCTCAAGATCGCCATCATCGGGTTTGTGGTTTATCTGTATATCAGAAAGGAACAGAATCGCTTTCTGATAATTTTGGAAATGCCGGTAATGGATGCGCTGAAACAGCTGTTGAGCGTGATCGTTACCATAGGAATAAGGATCTCCGCGGTGTATGTCGTTCTGGCTGCCGCTGACTACATTTACCAGAAATGGAAGTTCAGCGAGGACATGAAGATGACCAAGCAGGAAGTCAAGGACGAGTACAAGAACATGGAGGGAGATCCGCAGATCAAATCGCAACAGAAAGCCAGGATGTTGCAGGCATCGAGACGCCGTATGATGTCGCGGCTTCCCGAAGCGGATGTGGTTATCACGAACCCTACGCATTACGCAGTGGCCATTAAGTACGATCCCGACCTGTATGATGCTCCTTTTGTGGTGGCAAAGGGCAGTGATTATCTGGCTGCCAGGATTAAGGAAATCGCAGCGGAGAACCATATCGAGATAGTTGAGAACAAGCCTCTCGCACGTATGCTTTATGCAAATGTTGAGGTGGATCAGATCGTACCGCCTGAGTTATATCAGGCAGTGGCCGAGGTTCTGGCCTTTGTATATCACTTACAGGGCAGAGTCTGAGACATATTACGGCTTTGCTGTTCAGGTGTTTTTTAAAACTACAGAAAGGAGGAGCACATGGGTAAGTTTAAGCTTGCTGACGCCGGTGTCGCTACGTATCTGCTTATAGCGTTCGTCATGATGATCGTTCCGATGCCTGAATGGCTGCTGGATATTTTCCTGACAGCCGATATGGGTATCAGCTTTACCATCCTCTTTACTTCCATGTTTGCCGAGGAAGTACTGGGCATGAGTTTCTATCCCACCATGCTGCTCTTCTCAACCATATTCCGTATCGCTCTGAACGTATCATCGACGAGACTGATCCTCGCACAGGGCAGTGCCGGTAACGTTATCCAGGTGTTCGGTGAGTTCGTGGGCGGCGGTGATCTGGTCATAGGTATCATCGTGTATCTGATCCTGGTCGTCGTCCAGTTCGTTGTTATCAATAAAGGTTCAGAGAGAGTTGCCGAGGTAACGGCCAGATTCACTCTGGATGCTATGCCCGGTAAGCAGATGGCTATCGATGCCGACCTGAATACCGGAGCCATCACGGATGAAGAAGCCAAAATCAGACGAGATAAGATACAGGAAGAAGCCACCTTTTTCGGCTCCATGGATGGTGCTGTCAAGTTCGTAAAGGGAGATGCAAACGCCGGCCTGATCATAACCGCGATCAATATCGTGGGCGGTATAGCAATGGGTGTCCTCAGGATGGGCATGGATATTGCCACTGCGCTCAACTGGTATACGATACTGACCATAGGCGACGGTCTGGTAAGTATGATCTCTTCACTCCTGATATCACTGGCGACAGGTATCCTGGTAACCAAGGGGTCCAAAACGGCGGATTTCGGTTCGACCCTGCTGTCGCAGTTGTTCGGTATACCGAAAGCATTATATATAGTAGGCGGAGTGCTCGCTTTCCTGGGAATAGTCACTCCTTTGAACACTGTACTTTTTGTGGTAGCGGGAGCGATATTCATCATCGTGGCCAGAGTCATAGCCGGCACGATAGAGACTGCGAAGATCGAGTCCGAGGTTGAGAGCGAGGAAGCTGCCGCAGAGGAGATCAGGCAGCCCGAGAATGTCACTTCGTTGCTTAATGTGGATCCTATAGAGCTGGAGTTCGGATATGGTATCATCCCTCTGGCCGATGTTAACCAGGGCGGCGACCTGCTTGACCGAGTTGTCATGATCAGACGACAGATCGCTCTGGAACTCGGTACCGTGGTGCCTATCATCCGTTTGCGCGATAACATACAGCTCAATCCGAACCAATATATCATCAAGATCAAGGGCGTACAGGTATCGGAGGGAGAGATCCTTTTTGATCACTATATGGCGATGAATCCCGGATTCATCACCGAGAAGATCCCGGGTATTGATACCACTGAGCCTTCTTTCGGACTCCCGGCCACATGGATCACCGAGGGACAGAGAGAAAAGGCTGAGAGTATGGGGTATACGGTAGTCGATCCTCCGTCCATAATCGCAACTCATCTGACCGAGGTCATCAGACAGCATATCGCGGAGCTGCTGACACGTCAGGATGTACAGAACCTGATCGATAACCTCAAGGAGACCAATCCTTCGATCGTCGATGAACTTGTTCCCAAACTGCTCGGTCTCGGAGAAATCCAGAAGGTTCTGCAGAATCTTCTGTCGGAAGGCATATCCATACGTGATCTGCTGACCATATTTGAGACCATGGCGGATTATGCGACTACGACCAGAGATACGGATATACTTACCGAATACATCCGTCAGGCTCTGAAGAGAGCCATATCCAATAAATTTTTCCCTGCCAACGAGACTACGCAGGTAGTGACTGTGGATCCTGCGCTTGAACAGGATATCATGGCAAGTGTGAAGCAGACTGAACAGGGTGCCTATCTGACGATGGATCCGCAGAAGATCGAAGCTATCATGGCGAGTGTGAAAGAAGAGATTGATAAACTGGAGAATCTCGGCAAAAATCCTATAATCATTACTTCGCCTATCGTCAGAATATATTTTAAGAAGCTTACTGAAGAATACTTTAAGGACCTGATAGTAGTGTCCTATAATGAGTTAGAGTCTAATATCAGTATTCAATCTATAGGAACGGTAAAAGCTTAAGATGATCATTAAGAAGTTTACAGCCAAAACCGAAGCGGAGGCTACGGCCGAAGCCAGAAAAGAGCTTGGTCCCAATGTTGTGATCATGAACGTGAGGAGCGTTAAGCAAAAGGGATTATTCTATTTCCTGAAGCCGCCTCTGATGGAAGTGACTGTGGCTCTGGAGGAGGAAGGAGAACCGGGGGCGGTTCGCCGTCGGGTAGTGACACCCGAACCTCCGTCATCGTCCGATCCGGTCAGAGAGGCGGTCAGTCAGGTGAGCTCACTGGTCAATGCCGATCTGGAGAAAGAAAAAGAGAAAAAGCAGGAAGAGGAATATCACGAGTCTGTAATAGAAGAAAAGCTGGATTCGCTGCAGAGCCTGCTTGAAAAGCAGATTTCGACTCCGCCGGTCACAGCTGAACCGGAGCAGTCAAAACCGGCTCCCCAGCCCGCCACCGAGGATGAATCCGAGGTTACGGACGTGGATGCGGAACTCCTGAAGTTCATGAAACTTCTCTATAACACGATGATAGATAATGAGGTCAACGAGAAGGTTGCGAATGCGATCATAGAGGAGACCCGTAAGTCTGCCAAGCCCGGCATGCCGTTTGATTACGCACTGGCTGCTACCTACCAGAAGATGGTCCTGAAGTTCGGTACACCTCAGGCCATATCTCCTGCATCACGCGGTCCCAAGGTTGTGTTCTTCATAGGTCCTACGGGTGTGGGCAAGACCACTACCATTGCGAAGATAGCTTCACAGTTTTCCGTCGATCAGGGTAAGAAGGTTGCCCTGCTTACAGCCGATACATACAGGATAGCCGCAGCGGAGCAGCTCCGTACATATGCGAATATCCTGGAAGTTCCGTTCCGCATCATATATGCGGTTGAGGAAGTGGAGCAGGCACTTGAGGATTTTGCTGCATATGATTATATCCTGGTGGATACGGCCGGACATTCGCATCAGAATGAGTCTCAGCGCGATCAGATGAACGGTTTTATACATTCCGTGGACGGGCTGGCCGAAAAGGAGACTTTCCTCGTTCTTTCCGCCACGACCAAGTACAGAGATCTGATCAGTATAGCCGATACATATACGGCGATGACGGATTATAAGCTTATTTTCACCAAACTGGATGAGACTACGACTCTAGGCAACCTGTTGAATCTGAAACTTCATACGGGTACGACGATATCGTATGTTACCAACGGACAGAACGTGCCGGATGATATTGCTCCTTTTAATCCGCAGAAGACAGTCAAGCTTCTGCTGGGAGGCAAATAGGCCGCAGGTTCGCAGCGGGTTGTGACAGATGTGTCACGCCGAAATAAGCAAAGGGTATAAGATGGATCAGGCTACAGGTTTAAGAAATCTCGTAAAATCGAATAATACTCCGACCAGACCGATATCCAGGGTCATAACGGTGACCAGCGGTAAGGGTGGAGTCGGTAAATCCAATACTTCCATCAATCTGGCGATCCAGTTCCGCAAACTGGGCCAGAGGGTCATCATATTGGATGCCGATTTCGGCCTGGCGAACATCGAGATCATGTTCGGAGCGGTACCCAAGCATAATCTGTGCGATCTGATATATCAGAACAAAAGCATCAGGGAGATCATCACCTGGGGACCGATGGAGGTCGGTTTTATTTCGGGCGGAAGCGGTATAGCAGGTATGTCGAACCTCAGCCGCGATTATCTGACCTACATCATTCAGAACCTGGCAGAGCTTGATGCCATTGCGGACATTATTATAGTAGATACGGGTGCGGGCATCTCCGATGCCGTGCTGGAATTCCTGGTAGCGAGCGGTGAGATATTGCTGGTCACCACTCCGGAGCCCACATCCATTACGGATTCATATTCATTGCTTAAGGCACTTAACAGACATGACCGTTTTGATCGTGATTACTCACAGATCAAAGTGGTAGCGAACAAGGTCGATTCGGATTCCGAAGGACAGGCTCTGTTTAATAAACTCAACGCCGTTGTCAACAGATACCTGCATCTGCCGATCTCCTATCTCGGAGCGGTACCGCAGGATCAGCAGCTGGTCAAGGCGGTCATGCAGCAGATGCCTGTGTCGATACAGCATCCGACTGCCAAGTCATCTCTGGCATATGAGAACATAGCGGCCAAACTTATGAACATAGATCCCGACAAGCTTCACAAACGCGGGATGGCTGCATTCTTTTCACACATAGTAACTACAGCGAAAAAAGCACAAAATTGATCGATAAGACCAGGAGGGGTATATGCTTTCAAAATATGTAGTCGTAGGTAACCGCGTCGAGTTGCAGGCGGTCAAGCGGCTTAATCTGAACCAGAATCGCGAAAACGATGAGAGAAAGGTCTATACGACCAAAGTGTATGATATCGTTTCAGATGAGCGCATTGAGCTTCTGATGCCCATGGAGCAGACAAAGCTCATACTTCTGCCCGTGGACGGCGAATATGAGCTGTGCTTCTATACCGATAACGGATTGTATCAGTGTGTGGCCAAGGTTGTTGACCGTTACAGGGACAACAATATATATGTACTGGCACTTGACCTGACTACCAACCTGCGCAAGTACCAGCGCCGGGAATTCTACAGATTCAGCTGTGCGCTGGAAATGAATTCCCGTGAGCTTCTGAAAGAGGAGATCGAATCTCTGAACAATTCGCATAACGCTCTTCAGCCCGAGCTTCCGCTCAAACGAAGCGTTATCGTGGATATCAGCGGCGGCGGTCTCCGGTTTGTGTCCAATCTGGAGTACGAGAAGGGCAGCATGATCCTGTGTAACTATAATCTGGTGGTAGATGACGTCCAGAAGCATTACAGTCTGGTCGGAAGGGTTCTCTCGGTGGAGGAACTCGAGAACAGACCGGGAGTGTATGAGCACCGCGTTCAATATGTAAATATGGATGTTGATGAACGAGAAGAGATAATCAAGTACATTTTCAACGAAGAACGTAAGAGCCGGCATAAAGAAAAGGGGATGTAACATGAAAAAAATACTTCTAGTTGATGACTCTGCACTCATGAGAAGGGTGCTTGGTGATATAATTGACTCGGATTCCAGATTTCATGTAGAAGATCGGGCCAATAACGGCGTAGAGGCACTTGAGAAACTGCAGAAGAATACATACGATGCAGTGGTACTCGATGTCAACATGCCGCAGATGGATGGGATCACCCTGTTAAAGGAGCTTCACAAGAAGAAGATCAATGTCAGAGTCATGATGGCATCTACCGATACCATGGAAGGTGCAAAAGTCACTCTGGATGCTCTTGATCTCGGAGCCCTGGATTTCATACATAAACCGAGTAACGCATTTGACTGTAAGGAAGCTGACTTCCAGAAGCGCATGCTCAGGACTCTTGAAAGTGTATGTATGTCCAAGGTGCCTTCTTTCGAACCGGCGCTCACGATTGACTCCATCAAGACGTCGAGGAAGGTTGTAGAACTTGTCAGCAAGCATGCAACGACAGCAACGACATCCAAGATCGTAGCGATAGCTTCTTCTACGGGCGGGCCGAAAGCATTGCAGTCGGTTATACCGAACCTGCCGGGAAACCTGGCAGCACCGGTTGTGCTCGTACAGCATATGCCGGTCGGGTTTACCGCATCTCTGGCAGACCGGTTGAATTCACTCAGTGAAGTGACCGTGACCGAAGCCAAAGAGGGTGATGTGCTGGAACCGGGACATGTCTATATCTCACAGGGGGGTAAGCACATGAATGTCCTGACGATGGCCAGCAAGTATTCGATCCATTACACCGACGAACCTACCAGAGAAGGAGTCAAACCCTGTGCCAACTATATGTTTGAATCCCTGGCATCATCCAAAGCCAGCGAGATCGTATGTGTAGTAATGACAGGCATGGGAGCAGACGGTACAGAAGGTATTGTCCATCTGAAAGAGAAGAAGAAAGTACATGTCATAACCCAGACTGAAGGAACCTGTGCTGTTTACGGTATGCCGAAAGCAGCCGTGAAGCAGGGACTTTCGGATCAGCAGGTTCCTCTCGATCAGATAGCACAGGAAATCGTTATGAACGTAGGCGTTCGATAAAAAAGAAAGGAATGGTGGAACCAAATGGATGTAAGTCAATATTTGGACATTTTTCTGGATGAGGCCGGCGAACACCTCCAGAGTTTGAGCGATCAGATCATGATCCTCGAGCAGGAGCCGGAGAATGAGGACACTATCAACGAGATATTCCGTGCCGCACATTCACTCAAGGGTATGGCAGGTACCATGGGCTATAAGAACATGCAGAACCTGACACACGACATGGAGAATGTGTTCTCCGAAGTGAGAAACGGTAATATCAAGATCAAATCTGATATGATAGATGTTCTTTTCCAGTGTCTTGATGCACTGGAAGCTTATACGAACAATATCCGTGAGAGCTCCGACGAGGGATCCGAGACAAATGAGAACCTCATCAAAGCTCTGAACGATATACTTAACGGCGGTTCCGGCGGATCATCCGATGAACCCAAGAAGGAAGAAGCCAAGGAAGCAAAGGCTCCCGAGGCTCCAGCCGCATCGGGAGATGAGGGCTGGAAACATATTAAGCTCGGTGACACGGAGACATCCGTTCTCGGCGAAGCACTGAAGCAGGGCAAAACACCTTACGGCCTGACCGTTAAGATTCAGGAGTCATGCATCCTGAAGGCTGCCCGGGCTTTCCTTGTATTCAAAGCCGTTGAAGAACTCGGTGAGGTTATAATATCCGAACCTTCCACTCAGGACATAGAGGATGAGAAGTTTGATTTCGAGTTCTCACTCATAACCATTTCCGATAAGCCTTTGGACCAGATCATCAGTGCTGCTTCCGCAGTATCCGAGATCGAGTCCGTTACCGGCGGTGTGCTTGACCTTGACAGCACCGAGATCGAGTCTGACGAGGAAGAGGAGGAAGCCGCTCCTGCTGAAGCAGCAGCTGAAAAGCACGAAGAGAATAGTGAAGCTCCCGCCCAGAGCAATGCACCTGTACCCGCAGGCGCAGCACCTGCCAAGAATGATAAGAAGCCTGTCGGAAAGCCCGTTGTTAACAGGACTGTCCGCGTAGATATCGAGAAACTCGATGTATTGATGAATCTGGTCAGCGAGCTGATCATAGCCAAGAACTCATTGGTTGCGGCAAGCGGGAGCACCGAAGACCGCATCAACTCCGCTATTACAGATCAGGTAGAATACCTCGAGTCAGTTACCACCAGCCTTCACGAATCGGTTATGAAGGTTCGAATGGTGCCTATCGAGAGCGTTGTTTCCAAGTTCCCTCGTATGATCAGAGATCTGTCCAAGAAGCTCGGCAAGAAGATGGAACTGTATATGTCCGGTGAAGACACAGAGCTGGATCGTACCGTTGTGGATGAGATCGGTGATCCTCTGATGCATCTGCTCCGTAACTCGGCTGACCACGGTCTTGAATCCGCTGAGATACGTAAGGAGAGAGGCAAGCCCGAGGTTGGATCGATATTCCTGGATGCGTATCAGGAAGGCAATAACGTTATCATCGAGGTTAGAGATGACGGTAACGGTATCGACACCGAGGCAGTTAAGGCCAAGGCTATAGAGAGAGGCGTTATCACACCCGAGCAGGGTGACAACATGACAGAGAAGGAGGTCATAGATCTGCTGTTCCATGCAGGTTTCTCCACTGCCAAGGTTGTATCCGATGTATCCGGACGAGGCGTAGGTCTGGACGTTGTTAAGTCCAAGATCGAATCTCTGAGCGGTGAAGTTGAAGTTAAGAGCAGACTGGGTGAGGGCTCTACATGGACCATCAGACTTCCTCTGACTCTGGCTATCATTCAGGCTCTCATGGTTACGGTCGGTGGCGAGAAGTATGCTATATCACTTGGTTCCATCCAGACCATAGAGAATATCTCCAGAAGCAGTATCAAGCTTGTTGAGAATAAAGAGGTTATCCACTTAAGAGGCACTGTTATCCCTCTGATCGATCTGCATGATGTACTTGATGCACCTCGTCTTGAAGAAGAGGATCCCGAGCACATTATCGTAGTTATCGTTAAGAAGGGTGATAAGCTTGCAGGTCTTGTGGTCGATCAGCTTATCGGCCAGCAGGAAGTGGTTATCAAGTCACTCGGCAAGTATATCAACAGATGTAAGGTTATAAGTGGCGCTACGATCCTTGGTGATGGCGAAGTTGCTCTGATCCTGGATGCGAACGTGCTGATCTGATAGATAGGAGGATACAATAATGGATGAACTGTCAACCGTAAGAACCAGTATCCAGTACATCGTAGTTAAACTGGGTGAGGAACGATTTGGCATTAACATCAGTTATGTGGATAATATCGTTCGTATGCAGAGGATGACCAGAGTTCCCGAGGTCGCTCCGTACATCAAGGGCGTTATCAATCTGCGAGGCGAAGTAGTGCCTGTAATGAGTACACGTATCAAGATGGGCCTTGAGCCCGATGTTGAGACCAATGCCACTAGGATCATCATCCTTAAGTTCGAGCAGCAGGGCTTCATAGGTTTCATAGTAGACGCAGTTAACGAAGTTGTTACTCTCGATACCGAATCCATAGAGAAGGTTGCCGATCAGAAACAGGATGGAGCTTTCGTTCAGGGCGTAGGCAAAACCAACGACGGACTGATTTCCATTCTTGATCTTAATGCATTGATAAACGAGCATGTTTAAAGGAGAATACTAAATGGCTGAGACCATGTCTTTGAATGACGTCAATTCAATGTATTTTGACGTTTTAAAAGAAATAGGCAATATCGGAGCCGGTAATGCTACAACGGCTCTGGCACAGATGCTTGGGACCAAAGTCGACATGTCGGTTCCCCAGGTATCCCTTCTGGACTTCAAGGATGTCGGCGAGATCGTGGGCGGTGAAGAGCTTATCATGGTCGGCATTCTGCTGGGTGTAGAGGGCGATATCACCGGTAGCATCATGTTCATGATAGAGAAGGAAGGCGCCCGTCATCTGACCAATAAGCTTATGATGGGTATGGGCGCATCAGAACCCGGCGAAGACTTTAACGAGATGGAGCTTTCCGCTCTTCGTGAGGTTGGTAATATCATCACCGGAGCTTATCTGAATGCACTTTCCGGTCTGACAAATCTGTGCATATATCCTTCAACCCCTGATCTGACTGTTGATATGGCAGGAGCTATCCTCAGTGTTCCCGCCATTCAGTTTGGTATTCAGGGCGATCAGATTTTGCTTATTAAGAATAATTTCTTTGATGAAGTAGAATTAGACGGATTTTTCATTTTGCTTCCTGATGTCGAATCATACGGAACTATCCTGAAAGCACTTGGAATATCCTCTATATAATTACCTGGAGTTGATGTAATGGCTGATATAGTTAAAGTAGGTATGGCTGACCTCAACCTGTGTCAGGCTCCCGATGGGATTACAACGTTGGGACTTGGTTCATGTGTTGGGGTGGCCTTGAGAGAACCGGGGAAACCCTGGGGTGGATTGGCACATGTTATGCTTCCCGATTCTACTGCGATCAGTTCGAACGGACCGGTTAATATTCCGAAATTTGCCGATACCGGTGTAGACGAACTCGTCAAGCGCATGGTTGCCAAGGGATGCAACAAGGCAAAACTGGTCGCTAAGATCGCCGGTGGTGCACAGATGTTCGCACACGCCACCAACGACAAGATGATGCGTGTGGGTGACCGCAACGTCGAGGCGGTTAAGAAGAAACTTGCCGAGCATCGTATACCGATACTTGCCGAGGATACGGGACTGAATTACGGTCGTACCGTTATCTTCTATCCGGAGAGCGGTGATTTCGTGATCCGTTCGGTAGGTAAACCCGACAAGACCATCTGATGGCCTGAGGTAATCGTATGCCTGACGATTTGAGAGATGACGGATATCCCGATGGCAGTGGCGGCAGAAGTGAGGAGAGGGATCGTGTAGGTGAGAATGCACAAGCCGACCGTGATAACGCTCATCCGCACATGGAGGTCGATGTATCCAGGCCTCTGACCGCTAAAGAACGAGAAGCAGAGAAGCTTCGCCGGATGGCGGAGCTGGAAGAAGAAAAACGAAGACAGAAAGAAGAGGATGATCGAAAGAAGGAGCTGAATCGCCGGCGTAAAAAGCGCAGGCTGATAACTCCCGGTATCGTCCTTACAGTGGGAGCGATAGCAAGCATTACGATGTTTCTGATGAAGTTCGAAAACAAACGTATGCTTATATGGCTCCTGGTGATATTGCTGGTATCATGGATGATAGGAAGCCTCATTCAGTATATGTTTGAGCGCTTTGCGGCAGAAAACGAAAAAGACATATCCGATGAAGGAGAAGTGATCAACAGAGGACTTGCTCCTTCGGAGGAGGTAAAGGCCGAAGAGGATGGATGAAAACGGTCGCAAGAGGCTGTGGGACGATTATAAGCGGACCGGAGCTTCCGAAATCAGGGAAAAACTCATACTGGAGTACGCTCCTCTCGTGAAACTTGTAGCAGGTCGTCTGTCCATGTATCTCGGGTACAACGTGGAATATGATGATCTGTGCAGTTATGGCATTTTCGGTCTTATAGATGCCATAGATAAGTTTGATATGCTGAAGGACGTCAAGTTTGAGACCTATGCATCGCTGCGTATCAGAGGTTCGATCCTGGATCAGATACGTAAGATGGATTGGATTCCCCGTACTGTCCGTCAACGTCAGAGACAGATCGATACGGCCATACACGAGATCGAGCTTGCAACGGGCAAGACGGCCACGGATGAACAGATAGCAGAGAAACTGGGACTGACCGATGACGAATATACCGACTGGCAGTCGCAGATGAAGGTCACCGGAGTTATTTCACTGGATGAGTTTACCGAGTCCGGCAGTGATATATCCAGTGACAGATACGGCAACAGCCACTTCGACGGACCCGAGGAGGCTATCGAGAAAGACGAACTTAAACAGATGCTTGCGGAGGCCCTTCAAACGCTTACAGAGAAGGAACAGCAGGTCATACTCCTATACTACTATGAAGATCTGACGCAAAAGGAGATCAGTGACATCATGAATGTGTCCGAATCCAGAGCATCGCAGCTACATAGCAAAGCATTGCAGAAGCTTCAGAAGAAGCTTGGTAGGTATATGAACATACTTACGGACAATATATAAAGTATTGGGGGTTATAGTTACATATGAACGGGTATTTCAGGATTTCCACGACCGCCACATCTACCAATCTGGAACTCTTCGCACCGAAAGATGGCGGCACTCCGGTTAAAACAGGTGAAATAATCTCATATCTGACGGGCAAGACCATTCCGTATGATGCAGGAAGTCTGGGCAAGGCAATCGATGAGGCGGCTACCAAGGATACTACCGTCACTCTTAATATGTCACCCTGTGCGCCGATATCCGAGTCGTGCGATGTAACGATATCTCCGGATAAGATGCAGGCAACTGTCAGACTGTACAGTGCAAGTGTGGGAGGCAGGAATCTGGATGTTGCCGACATAAAGAGCAGCCTGGCATCCAGAGGGGTATCGTACGGACTGAAAGAGGATGTTATAGCCGATATAATAGCCAATCCCAGATATTGTGAAGATATATTGGTAGCGGAGGGTACTGCTCCGGGTGAGAGCACGGACGGCTATATCGAGTATCTGTTCAATACCGACAGAAAGCAGAGACCTACTGTCCTTGAAGACGGAAGTGTGGACTTTTTCCATCTGAATGTACTTCAGGCATGTGCTACGGGACAGGAGATAGCCAAGCTTCATCCCTCGGTAAGGGGAGAAGACGGTAAAGCCCTGGACGGATCCATAGTCCGTTCCAGAGAACCGAAGGAGGTCAAGTTCAAGTACGGTGCCAATATTCATGTAAGTGATGACGGCAAGACTCTGATCTCCGATGTGGACGGTAATGTGAGTCTGGTCAGCGATCAGGTTTTTGTTAATAATTCTCTTACATTCGATGCGGTAAGTACTGCAACCGGTAATATTGATTTCGAAGGAAGCGTGGTCATTAACGGAAATATAGATACCAACTTCGAGGTCAGAGTGAAAGGTGATGTGACGGTAAACGGCGTTATCGAAGGCGCTTATGTGGAAGCCGGCGGAAATATTATCGTTGCCCGTGGCGTGAACGGTATGGGCAAGGCCGTACTGAAGGCCGGAGGAAATATCATCGCGAAGTATCTCGAGAACGTGACTGCAAACGCAGGCGGATATATACAGGCCGAGACTATCATGCACTCCACCATATCGGCCGCAGGTGATATCATCGTGGACGGCCGTAAAGGAATGCTGTCCGGCGGTCATGCTACTGCCGGCGGGATGGTAGAGGTAAAGAATCTCGGATCCGAGATGGCTAATGATACGATCGTCGAGGTGGGCCTGTCGCCCATGATCAAGCGTGAGATCGCCGATCTGAGAAATCAGGCTGCCGAGAAGCAGAAGACACTGGATCAGATCATGCCTGTACTCAATAACATGGCTATGAAGATCAAGGCGGGAGCAGTTCTTACCGATGATCAGAAGAAATACGTAGGTCAGCTGATGGGTGTTCAAAAGACTACGGATGAAGAACTTGCATCTGTAATGGTCAGACTGGCAGAACTTGAGAATGCATATAATGTGGATACACCCGCCGAGGTCAAGGTGAAGGGCACCGTTTATCCGGGCGCCAGAGTGTGTATCTCGGATGTGTCGATGTCAGTCAAGCAGCCCGCTAAGTATTGCAAGTTCGTAAAGCTTCGCGGAGATGTCAAACTGACTTCATACGACTGATGTGCAGCTGTTCGATTTGGAGGTAGACTATGGCAATAGGCGCTATAGAAATGCAGGGTCAGATACTCCGTACTCAGGATTATGCTACGGTTAAGGCCCAGGAAGATTCCAAAAGCGAAGTAAATCAGGCCGATATAAACAATGCCAGACAGACCGAAGAGGTACGTCAGTTTAATCGTGTATCCGGCACTCAGCAAAGCAATAGAAGCGCAAATGACGGTAACGCCGCCGATCAGGGAAGCAATCAGTATACCGGAGACGGCGGAGCCAAAAGACGCGAAGCCAGAGAGGCCAGAGCCAGAGACGGCAAGGTACTCTTAAAAGCAGTGGAACACATAGATATTCAAAGTTGATACGGGACTGTACATATGATATTGGAAATAATCATCGGAGCGCTTGGAATAGCGCTCCTTATAGCGGGATACGTGATCCCGGCACGCAAAGAAGAAGATGAATCGGTGGAAACCTTTTCCAGAGATCAGGTTCACGAGATGGTTTCGGAGGAGGTCAATGCTGTCAAAGGCCGTATCGACGATATAGTTGATGAGACGGTTCAGTATGCCATCGAGAAAACAGAGCGAAGCATGGACAGACTCAGCAATGAGAAAATGATGGCTGTCAGTGAATACTCCGACACCGTGCTGGATCAGATCAATAAGAGCCATGAGGAAGTAGTATTCCTGTATGACATGCTCAACGACAAGCACGAGAATCTGAAAGAAACCGTTGCCGAGGCTACGCGTAAAGCCGATGAAGTAGATGAAAAGGTGAAGAATGCGGAGGAAAACCTCGCACCTCTCGTAGCCAGGATCGAGAGTCAGGTCGAGGCAGAGGCTTCAACTTCTGTTCCCGTTACACCGGATGTTCAGGAGAAAGACAGTGAGACGGAAGCGCCTGGCAGATCACGTTCGCGCCGCAAACCCGTACCGATAGTCAAAAACGAACCCGTGACAGTGATGCCGGCAGTTCCTGATACCGAGGATGAGCAGGAAGAGGATCCGAATGAGGACTATCTGGAGGACGAGTGGGAAGACTTCGATGATACAGAAGATGATACCGATCCGGACGGCCCTGAGATCACTTTCAGTGCGAGATCTCCCGGAAGCCGCAACAGTAACGATCGGATCCTGGAACTGCATAAGGCCGGTAAGTCAAATATGGCTATCGCAAAGGAACTGGGACTTGGTATCGGCGAAGTTAAATTAGTAATAGATCTGTTTAAGGGGCTGTGATATGAATCTGAAATACTATCTGAAAGGTTTAGGCCTCGGACTTATAGTAACGGCTCTGGTTCTGGGGATACATCATGCACGGACGAAAGATGCCGTGATGACTGATGCACAGATCAAGGAGAGAGCAGCCGAACTGGGCATGGTTGACGGGTCCACTCGTTTGATAGAGGAGATCCCCAGTACTGAGGAAATGCTCGCCGAGATACAGGATAATGATGTGACAAATGACACATCTGGCACTTCGACTACCGATGAAACTGCCGATGAGTCGGAAACGGGTGATCAAGATGCTGATCAGACCGAAACAAGCGATGATGTGATCGCGGATGCAAATGCTCTGCTCGAAGATACCACTGCAGAGATAACTACAGATGCGCCCGATGATCCCGGACTTGATTATCCTACCGAAGATTACTCGTTTACCATGCTTGAGCCTGAGACCATTACAGAGGTTCCCACTTCGGAGACCGATTCCGTGACCGACCATGAGTTTACTCCCACAGCAGGAGCGTCCGACAGCGGAAGCGGCGCAGGTGGAGCGGGAAGCATCACCATATCATCCGGTGATTCTTCGGACAGGGTTGCGCGTAAGCTGGCAGATGCCGGTATCGTATCATCGGCTGCCGAGTATGACCGTTTCCTGTGCAGTCACGGATATGACAGGGTTCTCCGCACCGGAACGTATACTTTCAATGAAGGCATGAGTGATGATGAGATAGCCCGCATGATCACCGGCAGGTGACCGCGGATATCCCGGACTCTTTATCTGCAGAATTTTCGCGGGAAATCTCTTGATTTCTCTATATATAAGTAGTATTATAGTTGGGCATGCGCTTGCATGTCCTTTTTTGTGCAACATTACAAGACAGGCTGATGCGCACATGCAGCAAATAATCACGTGCATATTTCCGTATGGTGCCTGATAAGCTTCACGGGTTAGATGCACGGAAGTTCAACCAAATGGAGGTTTTGAAATGAGCGTAGTATCAATGAAACAGTTACTGGAAGCAGGTGTTCACTTCGGACACCAGACCCGCAGATGGAACCCTAAGATGGCTCCTTACATCTTCACCGAGCGTAACGGGATCCATATCATCGACCTGCAGAAGTCGGTAGGCAAGGTTGATGAGGCTTACAATGCGGTATTCGATATCGCTTCCCAGGGAGGTACCATCCTTTTCGTAGGTACCAAGAAGCAGGCTCAGGATGCGGTTAAGACCGAGGCTGAGCGTTGCGGTATGTTCTATGTTAATGAGAGATGGCTCGGCGGTATGCTGACCAACTTCCGTACCATCCGTTCACGTGTAGACAGACTCAAGGCTATCGAGAGAATGTCTGAGGACGGTACATTTGATGTACTTCCCAAGAAGGAAGTCGTACAGCTTCGTAAGGAGTGGGAGAAGCTTGAGAAGAACCTCGGCGGTATCAAGAACATGACCCGTATTCCCGATGCTATCTTCGTAGTAGATCCCAAGAAAGAGCACATCTGCGTACAGGAAGCTCACTCACTCGGCATCACACTGATCGGTATCGGCGATACCAACTGCGATCCCGAAGAGCTTGATTATGTGATCCCCGGCAATGATGATGCCATTCGTGCCGTTAAGCTTCTGACATCCAAGATGGCAGATGCAGTCATCGAGGCAAACCAGGGTGAAGAAATGGTTACTGCAGATGAGATGGCAGGAGATGCAGAAGAGACAGAAGCAGCAGATATCGAAGAAGTAGCTGCTGAAGAAGAGTAAGATAGATTTAGGAGGATACAGATATGGCTGAGATTACAGCATCCATGGTCAAGGAACTGCGTGAGACTACAGGCGCAGGCATGATGGACTGCAAAAAGGCACTTGCCGAGACAGACGGCAATATGGAAGAAGCTATCGAGGTGCTCAGAAAGAGCGGCGCTGCAAAGGCTGAGAAGAAAGCCAGCAGGATCGCTGCAGAGGGTATCTGCCGTGTAGCTATAGATAACGATAAGACTGCTGCGGTTGTTGAGGTTAACTCCGAGACAGACTTCGTAGCAAAGAATGAAGTATTCCAGAGCTTTGTAGAAGGTGTTGCAAAGCAGGCACTTGCTTCCGGAGCAGCTGATGTTGATGCTCTCCTTGAGGAGAAGTGGAACGAGGATGCTTCCAAGACCGTTAAGGATGTTCTGGTTGAGAAGACCGCTACTATCGGCGAGAAGCTTTCCGTCAGAAGATTTGAGAAGGCATCCGGTGACTGTGTGGTATCTTATCTGCACGGCGGCGGACGTATCGGCGTAGTAGTAGCAGCTGACGGCGCAGGAAATGATGCATCCGTTAAGGAAGCTCTTACCAACGTAGCTATGCAGATCGCTGCCATGAGCCCCAAGTTCATCGCAGACAGCGATGTTGATCAGTCCTACATCGATCATGAGACCGAGATCCTCAAGGCTCAGATGGATGCAGATCCCAAGGAAGCAGCCAAGCCCGAGCAGGTTAAGGCCGGCATCATCAAGGGCCGTGTAAATAAACTGCTCAAGGATGTAGTACTTCTTGATCAGGTATATGTAAGAGCTGAGGACGGAAAGCAGTCTGTAGCTCAGTATCTTGCAACGGTTAATAAGGACCTTAAGCTTACCAAGTTCATCCGTTTCGAGGTAGGTGAAGGCATGGAGAAGAAGAACGAAGATTTTGCTGCTGAAGTAGCAGCTCAGATGAACGCATAATTCTCCCGAATTAATGCAAAACCGAGGCACCCGGATTTATATATCCGGGTGCTTTTTTATACTCTCGCCCAGGGGTTTATATGCTATACTAATTTAGATATTACTATATCAAAGGAGAGGCTTAAGATGAGCGATTACAGGATCAATACCAGATGTGTACAGGGCGGTTATACGCCGGGAAACGGAGAACCCAGACAGATACCTATCATACAGTCCACGACGTTTAAATATGATACGAGTGAGGACATGGGTAAGCTCTTTGACCTGGAGGCGAGCGGATACTTTTATACCAGACTTCAGAATCCGACGAATGATTTCGTGGCAGCGAAGATCGCCGAGCTTGAAGGCGGTACAGCCGCCATGCTTACCAGTTCGGGGCAGGCAGCGAACTTCTTTGCACTCTTTAATATATGTGAATGCGGATCGCATATCGTGGCATCATCATCCATATATGGCGGCACATTCAACCTGATAGCCGTAACAATGGCTAAAATGGGCATAGATGTGACATTTGTCATACCTGATGCCACCGAAGAGGAACTGAATGCCGCATTCCGTGACAATACCCGAGCCGTGTTCGGCGAGACCATTGCAAATCCGGCACTTACCGTGCTTGATATCGAGAAATTCGCACGTGTGGCTCATGCCCACGGAGTACCGCTCATTGTAGACAATACATTCCCGACTCCCGTTAACTGCAGACCCATAGAGTGGGGAGCCGATATCGTCACCCATTCCACCACTAAGTATATGGACGGCCACGGTGCCGCAGTAGGCGGTGCGATCGTGGATTCGGGCAAGTTTGACTGGATGGCACATGCCGATAAGTTCCCCGGTCTGTGCACACCCGATGATTCATACCACGGGATCACTTATGCCGAGAAGTTCGGGCAGGGCGGAGCCTTCATTACCAAGTGTACCGCTCAGCTTATGCGTGATTTCGGATGCATACAGTCTCCTCAGAACGCTTTTCTCCTGAATCTCGGACTTGAATCACTGCATGTACGCATGCCCAGACATGTGGAAAACGGACAGGCGGTAGCTGAGTTCCTTCAGTCACAGCCTCAGGTTACGCATGTAAGTTATCCCGGTCTTAAAACGGATAAATACTATGAAACAGCACAGAAGTACATGCCCAACGGCGGATGCGGAGTGGTCAGTTTCGAGCTGGCCGGTGGCAGATCTGCAGCCGAGAAGTTCATGAAGAATCTGAAGCTCGCTGCGATCGAGACTCATGTGGCCGATGCACGTACATGCTGTCTGAATCCCGCTACCAGCACACATCGTCAGATGACCGATGAGCAGCTCGCCGAGGCAGGCATTCCTGCCGGACTAGTGCGCATGTCATGCGGCCTGGAGGATAAGCAGGATCTGATAGATGATCTGGCTCAGGCACTCGCAGCGGTATGACCATATGAAGAAAATACTTAAAGTAGCAGGGATCATTCTCGGAGTGATCGTATTGATCCCTGTGCTGTTCGTTGCATATCTGAGGATAACGATGTACTCCCCCGAGCCGGAGGAAATGCTTGAAGTCAACTCCGGAAGCGCTGTCGTGAGTGTGGGGGACGAGCTCAGCATTCTGACATTTAATCTGGGTTATGCCGGCTACAATAAGAGCGAGGATTTCTTTATGGACGGAGGCAAGGGGGTTCTTCCCGAGTCATCGGATGCCGTTATGGAGAATCTGTCGGGTATTGCATCTGCGATCAATGAGCAGGACTGCGATATCGTCATGGCTCAGGAAGTCGATGTGGATTCCCACAGGTCATACAACATCAACGAAGTGGCGTACCTCAGTTCATCTATCGGCATGCAGCCGGTTTTTGCGTGCAATTATAAGGTTGCATTCGTCCCGTATCCGATACCTCCCATGGGTAAAACCTACAGCGGTCTGGCTACCTATACGCGCCTGAATGTGCGTGAGGCGGTGAGATACGCTCTGCCGGAGGCCGCTCCGTGGTATATGTCACCGGGATATCTCAAGAGATGCCTGCTCGTGGAGCGCATCCCGGTTGAGAATTCTGATAAGGAGCTGGTCCTTGTCAACCATCATCTCGAAGCCTATACCGATGATGAGAAAAGGGACGGCCAGCTGAGCGTGCTCAATAACCTGATCGAGGAGGAGTATGCCAAGGGTAATTACGTGATCGTCGGAGGAGATTTTAATCAGGAATTCGAGATGAACGATAATCCGCCGATCATATCGGAGACAGGATGGCTTCCGGGCGAGATCAGGGCTTCGGATATCCCCGAAGGGTTCTATGCGGCGGTAGCCGATAATGCGCCTTCATGCCGCTCACTGGAGGAACCTTTTGAAAGTAATGAGACTTCTCAGGTTTATATCATAGACGGATTCATAGTATCCAATAACATGGAGGTAAAGTCAGTCGAAGTATGCGACTACGGCTTCGTGAACTCCGATCATAACCCTGTCAGACTGGAGGTCAGACTCAGATGAAAACCAGGCTTACCGTGATACACCAAAATGGCTCTGGCGACCGAAGAACTGTACTTCCGCCACCGGAGAGAATCATCGGTTGGATAAATAATTCTTGAAAAGAATTTTTAATTCGATTAGCCTCTTCTTAGGACGTCCGAATCTGACTTAAGAGGAGGCTTTTTGATTGGATAAGGAACAATTGCACGGGTTTATTTCACAGAGTACGGGAAACGAGAGCAATATCTGCCAGATCTATGCGATCAGGGAGGGCGAAACGGTATTTGATGACTGCTGGCACGGGTTTAAAACAGAAGATTCGATGAATGTAAATTCGGTGACCAAGGGTATCGTGTCGCTCCTTGCCGGAATCGCTCTGGACAGGGGATGCATTAAGAGCGTGGACCAGAAGGTTATGGAATTCTTTCCGGATTATACGGTAAAGCGCGGGGAGAAGACTATATATGATGTAACTGTCAGGCACCTTCTGACGATGACTGCTCCGTATAAGGGACGGTCGGAGCCGTGGAAAAAGGTATGTACTTCCCAAGACTGGACACTTACCACCCTGGATTATCTTGGAGGCCGGAAGGGTATCACCGGAGAATTCAGATATGCGACACTTGGCATCCAGATCCTGGTCGGGATCATAGAGAGAGCGACCGGTGAAAAATGCATTGATTTCGCAAATAAGAATCTGTTTGACCCGCTGGGACTTCCTGGACGGATCATGCACGGTGACAGTTCCAAAGAAGACCAGTTTGATTTCTTCATGAATAAGAATCCGAGAAAACCCGAGTGGTTCTCAGATCCGCAGGGAACGGTCACCGCGGGCTGGGGAATGTGTATGTCAGCCAAAGATATGGCTGTGATCGGTGAGCTTGTCTGTGACGGTGGAGTGCATGAAGGTAAAAGAATGATCTCGGCAGAATACCTGAGTGACATGCTCACGCCTCATCTTAAACTCGGTGAGCGGATGGGATTCATGAATTACGGGTATCTGTGGTATAAGCCTTATGATGACAGAGATGTCTATGCAGCCATCGGTGACAGTGGGAATATCATCTATGTCAATAAAGAAGAGAACATCTCCGTAGGGATTACCGGCACCTTCAAGCCCAGGATTTTTGACAGAGTTGATTTCATAGAGCAAAAAGTCCTGCCGGCTGTTATGTGAGCTGCATAGCCGGTATTGAAAATACGAGGAGGAGAACATGGATATCGTATACAAAAGACTGACAGAGAATGAATTGGACAGGATCATTAAAATGAGAATAAACCAGCTGACAGAGGAATACACTTCCGCAGGTAAAACCGTGCCGGAAAATGTATATCTTGAAACAGCCCTGATGGACTTTTATAAGAGAAACATGGCTGCCGGTACTTATGTTTCCTGGCTGGCATTTGACGGGGATAAGATAGTCGGAACAAGCGGAATGTCTTTTGCTGAGAAACCACCATATTTTACGTGTCCTACAGGGAGAGTGGGGATCCTGTCAAGCATGTACACCGATCCGGACTACAGGAGGCTGGGGATCGCAACTCAGTTACTTGACAGAGTAGTGAAGGCAGCAGAAGAATACGGCTGCGGAATGATCTACATCACAGCTTCCGATATGGGTGTAAAGCTGTACGAATCATATGGTTTCAAGCATAACGGAAACTTTATGCAATACAATTTCTGAGCAGATAAAGATGGAAAAACGGAAATACTTATTCTTAGATCAGCTCATGGAAAGCCCCGCTGATCTTCCGGGCGTCAGAGAGCGCTTTCCTCGTTCTTGAGCCGCTGCTTATCTTTATACATTTCATGGTCAGCACGGTCAAATACCCCGGATACCGTGCTGTCGGTTCCGCGGATATATTCAGCCATGCCCGAAGCAAGGACAGGACCTTCTTTTGCACGCAGATTCTCACCGACCTGATCGCGCAATTGCCTCATCAGTTCGACCCTGTTCGAATAATCCTTGCCATGCAGGTATACTGCGAATTCATCACCGCCGACTCTGAATACGGGGCTGTGATCGAAGATGTCGCACAGGAGCATCGCCGATTGTCTGAGATACTCATCGCCTGCGACATGGCCAATGGTATCGTTGATCTTTTTCAGATTATTGGAATCACATACGACCAGCGCAAAAGACAGCCCCTTCATGCCGCTGTCGATGCCTTCCTGCACCGACTTTTCCATCTCATTATAAGCGGTCTTGTTTTTCACACCGGTCAGATCGTCACGTCTGGCCAGCTCCTTCTCGGTGTTCAGCGCTTTCAGATGTTGTTTCTCTTTTTTGACCTCGTCATCGATGTTTTCGATACCGATGATAAAGTGCGTGCCGTCGACGGTCTTTCGTATGGTCATTCTGACGTAATGAGTTCTGGGGCCTGTCATGATCCGGTAATCGATGCTGCAGCTTTTGTGATCCTTAAGCGTACTGATCACGTGATCCCTGTCAATGAATTCGAGTACAATGTCAATGTCGTTTTTATGGATTATATCGGGAATATTTTTGCGCGTATCCGCAAAGAAATCATCGCCTGATACCTGTACATCCAATTTGCCGTAGATATTTCTGCATTCATAACTGACATAATCGGATTCTTCCGCATCGACGTAATATATCACATCGTAGTTGGCCGCCAGGCTTTCCGCGATCTGGGTGAACGTGGCATTTTTCTTCATCTCACCCGCTTCCACAAAGGAGTGGATCACACATATTCCTATCATGAGTCCGGTGGCATAGGCGGGATATTTGGGGTCGAGTATCTGGAATATCAGGAAAAGCTCAATCACGAGACAGGTGAGCCCGACTGCGATATAACGCACTTTTTCGGCATCGGTGGATCTGTGTGCGATGTAAAACATATATGTTGAAGTCAACATATACAGAGCAATCTGCAGTATGAAAGCTATATGCCGGCCCGACTCCGTCACATATACATGCTCCTCGTCAAAGGAAAAGATGAAGGGGTGGAAATAGTTGATCAGCAGATATAGAATCCCGAGAGAGAACATGGTCCATACGGCATAGAGAAGGAGCCTGCTTTTGAGTCCTCTCTTGTTCAGATACGCTACTACATAGCGGATCCATGTCATCATGGACAGGAACATGAAGAAGAAATACAGGACACAGTCAAAATACAATACGGGGAACAGTCCGTCTATGTCATGATGCTCATAAAGGATCCCCCACAGTATATCTGCTATGAAATAGCAATTCGATGCGTTAAGGAACCCGCTGTAGCGGACCAGTGCCGGCTTCTCGGCTCGCTGTTCTTTGGTGAGGCCGCGTATGCTTTGAAAGTTATGCCAGTTGATTATGGAATTGAGTATTAGAGCCAGGATGCTGACGATCGAGTAAGACATGCGGGTTAGGCGTCTCTCCTTATTAATGAGTCATTACAGAATTGAAACCAGAAATAATCATAACATATTTATAAAACAGATAGAATAATCTGCCGGCCCATTCTTGATTGGAGCGCCGAACGCTTTTCGGTTGATATCATATCCTGAGTTTATTATCCTATATTTATGAAAAAGACTGCGATCATGATCACAATAGCCATACTTGCCCTGGTTTCCGTGTTGATCGCCACTGTTGCGGCAGCAAAGCGGGCAGATACGCCAGACGGTTTTCCGGAAACAAATGAAAGGACGGAGGCAGAATTTTACGGAGCTGCGGCACCGGACGTTGATGCGGGAGCAGCCGGAGCCGGGACATCGGATGCAGACGGATCAGCCGGAGCCGGGGTACAGGACGTTGATGCGGGGGCAGCCGGGCAGGAATCGCCGGACGCAGACGACCCAGCCGGCCCGCAGACGGAAGTTCCCGCCCCCGAGATACTGACTTTTGTCGACGTCTTCGGAGAGGAATATCAGACACAGATCATTCCCGGGGTTACGAGATCCCCGTACGCAGCAGAGTCTTTTGTCCGTTACGGAGACAGGGTCCGGTATGAGGATGATGTGTATCATTCCAGACGTGGAATAGATGTATCCCATCATCAGGGCCATATAGACTGGGACAGGGTTAAGGCTGCGGGATATGATTTTGCATTTATCCGGTTGGGTTATCGTGGGTACGGACAGGCCGGAAGCCTGAATCTTGATAAGTCATTTGACACGAATATCCGGAATGCCCATGAAGCCGGATTGGATGTGGGCGTATACATTTTTTCTCAGGCGATAAATGAAGATGAGGCGGCCGAAGAAGCAGAGTTTGTCATAAAACACCTGGAGGGATACAGCCTTGAGCTACCGGTTGTATACGATCCCGAGAGCATATTGGATGCTGAGGCCAGAACCGATGATGTGAGCGGAGAGCAGTTTACTGAGAATACCATGCTTTTCTGTAAAATGATCGCCGATGCCGGATATGAGCCGATGATCTACAGCAATATGCTCTGGGAGGCGTTTCAGTTTGACATGACCGTGGTGAGCGAATACCCGGTCTGGTATGCAGATTATGAACCGTTACCGCAGACACCGTATGATTTTAGCTTCTGGCAGTATTCCAACACAGGTCATGTGGACGGGGTGAGCGGCGAGGTTGACTTAAACATCCAGATTTATAGGAAAGGGACAGATCCGGCATCGAAAGGTAAGGAGGACGGGATGAGCGGCACTCAGATTGATGAAAAAATAGCATCTATGAGCATAGAGGAGAAGATTTGGCAGCTTTTTGTGGTGACTCCCGAGGTGTTGACAGGCGAATCACCGGTCACGGCGGCCGGCGAAGTAACCGAAGCGAGCCTGAAGAAAGCCCCTGTCGGCGGACTGATATATTTTGCAGACAATTTTGTCTCGCCCGGGCAGACTAAAGAGATGATATCCAAAACTCAGGAGTATGCCCGGGATATCGAAGGACTGCCGCTTCTCATGTGTGTGGATGAAGAGGGAGGGAGCACTGCCAGGATCGCACGCAATTCATCATTCGGAGTTGAAAAAGTCGGTCCGATGGGGAACGTCGCAAGTGCCGAAGAAGCTTACGGCTGTGGAGATACCATCGGTGCCTATCTTAAAGACCTTGGCCTGAATGTGGATTTTGCACCGGTGGCGGATGTCCTGACCAACAGCCGCAACAACGTGATAGGTGACCGCTCATTCGGCTCGGATCCGATGATTGTAACGGAGTATTCAAAGGCCTATTCCGACGGCTTGCATGACCATGGAATCTTAAGCTGCTATAAGCATTTCCCGGGGCACGGCGCCACAGAGGCTGACACTCATGAGGGATATGCTTATACGGACAAAACATATGAAGAGTTAAAGCAGAGCGAGCTGGTCCCGTTTGCACATGCCGGGGCGGACGGAGCAGATATGATAATGGTGGCACATATCTCTCTGCCGAACGTTATAGGGGACGACACGCCCTGTTCTCTTTCGAAGAAGATGATGACCGATATTCTGAGGAACGAACTGAAATACGACGGGATCATCATCACCGATGCGATCAACATGGGTGCTATTGCCGACAATTACAGTAACGGTGAGGCTTCCGCAAAAGCTTTTGCGGCCGGAGCGGATATGATACTGATGCCGACGAACCTGCAGGAAGCATACGACGGGATCTATGCCGCCTATGAAAAAGGCGATATCACCGAGGAACGCATAGATGAGTCGCTTAGGCGGATCATAGCCGCCAGGATCCGGTAAAGAGGTTGCGATTCCGGGTGGACGCGCATCTTGACAGATGAAGAGAAGAGAAAGATCGTTGATTTCCTGTTAAGATAAATATGGGGGTGTAGAAGATATGCAGTTTTCGGATATTGATAATGGCAAGACTTTTGATTGGGGCAATACTTCAAAGGATTATGCGAAATACAGAGATATTTATCCCGATGAATTCTATCAGTTCATTTTGGATCTGGGTTTGTGCAAAGACGGTCAGATGGTACTCGATATTGGAACCGGGACAGGTGTTCTTCCGCGCAACATGTACCGGTACGGCGCAAAATGGATCGGAACAGATATCTCGGACAACCAGATAGAACAGGCAAAGCTGCTTGCATCAGAGAACGGGATGGATATTGAGTTTTTTACCTGTCCTGCTGAGGAGGTTGATTATCCGGATGATACCTTTGATGTTATCACTGTATGCCAGTGCATATGGTATTTGAATGCGAAGGAGATAACAAAGAGTTTTGCGAGGATGTTAAAGCCGGGAGGCAAGCTGCTGATCCTGTACATGGGATGGCTTCCTTACGAGGATCCTGTTGCAGGGAAAAGCGAGGAGATCATTTTGAAACATAACCCCAACTGGTCTTCTTACGGAGATACGGTTCATCCGGTTTATGTTCCCGAGGAGCTGTTTTCGTGTTTTGATAAGGTTTTACAAAAGGAGTTCAGGGTTGATATTCCGTTTACAAGGGAAGGCTGGCATGGCCGTATGCGCGCATGCAGAGGAGTGGGAGCCGCGATGAATGAAGCTCAGCTCCGGGCATGGAATGAGGATCACATGCAGATGCTGAATGAAATTGCTCCTGAAACATTCAACGTTAAGCACTATGTGTCAGTTGCGGAATTGCAGGTAAAAAAATAAACACAAATAACAATAATGGCTGCCGGCACCTATGTTTCCTGGCTCGCATTTGACGGGGATAAGATAGTGGGAACAAGCGGTATGTCCTTCGCGGAAAAACAGCCTTACTTCACATGCCCTTCAGGGGTAGCCTAATTAGGTATAGCTAAGAGTTAGCAACACAATTCTGAAAAGGGACTAAGAAATTTGACAGATGGTATGATCTGATATGGATGCAGAAAAAACTGCAGTAAGTGGGGTGAAGTTCTATGACACACAAAGAAAAAGCAATGAAGATATTTTATGAAAAATTCAACTGCTCGCAGGCAGTTCTGGGAGCATACGCGGATGATTGTGGGATGACGTTAGACCAGGCTATGAAAGTGGCAGCATGTTTCAGCGGGGGCGTGAGGAAAGGTGAAGTGTGTGGTGCTGTATCCGGGGCGATCATGGTGATCGGGTTGAAATACGGAGACGGCCCCGACTATAAAGCAACTGCTTACCCCAAGGCTGCTGAGTTTATGGACAGATTCAAAGAAAAGAATGGCTCATATATCTGTAGGGATATACTTGGCTGTGACATATCCTCCGAAGAGGGGAGACTCTATGCCCGGGAGAATGGTCTTTTTAAGGATATTTGTCCGAGAATGGTAGAATCCGCGGTTGATATTCTGGAAGAGATGGAAAACATAAACAAAAGATAAGTACAGCGGACGTTGTGGATGAGATGAATTCATAACTTACAGTTTTAACGAGGATTTTTAACTTCCAGAATTATGTACGAAGGAGTTTTGTGGAATGCGAGCTTTGATAATTAATTG
>CAMONC010000011.1 GCA_946620235.1 uncultured Lachnospiraceae bacterium
AGCAAAGGAGACTCTGGTTTCCAGGTCGGGAGCCGGCAATGATTTCCTCGGATGGATTGATCTGCCGGAAGAATACGACAAGGAAGAGTTTGAGCGTATCAAGAAGGCGGCCGAGAAGATCAAGTCCGATTCCGAGATATTGATCGTAATAGGTATCGGAGGTTCATATCTGGGTTCCAGAGCTGCCATCGAATTCCTGCGTCACAGCTTCTATAATCAGGTAGACAAGTCGATCCGTAAGACTCCCGAGATCTATTTTGCCGGACACTGCATCGGATCCACATATATTAGACATCTGATCGATGTGATAGGTGATCGTGATTTTTCGGTTAATGTTATATCCAAATCGGGTACAACGACCGAGCCTGCCATCGCATTCAGGATCTTCAAGGAGCTTCTGGAGAAAAAGTATGGCAAAGACGGCGCTGCCAAGAGAATATATGCTACTACCGATAAGGCTAAAGGAGCATTGAAGAGCCTGGCTACCGAAGAAGGATATGAGACATTCGTGGTACCGGATGATGTAGGCGGACGTTTCTCCGTACTTACGGCAGTCGGCCTGTTGCCCATAGCAGTCAGCGGAGCCAATATAGATAAGCTTATGGAAGGTGCCCGCGAAGGCAGACGCATGGCGCTTGAGAACGATTTTGAAGAAAATGACGCAATGCAGTATGCGGTTCTGCGTAATATCATGCGTGAGCAGGGCAAGGAGATAGAGATCCTGGCAAACTACGGCCCCTGCTTCCACTATATATGCGAGTGGTGGAAACAGCTCTACGGAGAGTCCGAGGGTAAGGACGGTAAGGGAATATTCCCCGCAAGCGTGGATCTGACTACGGATCTGCATTCCATGGGACAGTATATTCAGGACGGTAACCGTATCCTGTTCGAGACTGTTTTGATGATCGAGAAGTCACGTGAGGAGATCATCATCGGCCGTGAGAGCGTAGATCTGGACGGACTTAACTATCTGGCAGGCAAGACCGTTGATTTCGTGAATAAATCGGCAATGATGGGAACAGTACTTGCTCATACGGACGGAAATGTACCGAACTTTGTACTTACACTTCCCGAGGTAAATGAGTATTATCTGGGCGAGATGTTCTATATGTTTGAGTTTGCATGCGGAGTGAGCGGGTATATCCTTGGAGTCAATCCTTTCAACCAGCCCGGTGTGGAGAGCTACAAGAAGAATATGTTCGCTCTCCTCGGTAAGCCCGGATATGAGGAGCAGAGAGAGAAGCTTCAGGCCCGACTTAAGTAATAGAAGTAAAGGAATAATATGTGCGGAATAATCGGATATAACGGTAAGAAACAGGTAGAGCCCATTATCATCGATGCACTTACTACTCTGGAATACAGGGGATATGACAGTGCGGGGATGGCGGTTACCAATGCCAAACTGAACCGGACGGATGTATACAAATGTGCCGGCAGGGTCAAGGACCTGGAGAAGGTATGCGAGAGCAAGACCATTGATTCCACCTGCGGCATCGGACATACCAGATGGGCCACGCATGGCGGAGTATGCGATGCAAATGCCCATCCGCACAGTCAGGGTAACGTGACTGTGGTTCATAACGGTATCATAGAGAACTATAAGGATCTGATCGACGAGTTCAATCTGGAGGGATCTCTTAAGTCCGAGACCGATACTGAGGTTGCCGCCGCTGTTCTGAACTATTACTACAATGAGACTCATGATCCGAAGAAAGCCATAACCAAAGCGGTTAAGAGACTCAGAGGCACTTTTGCTCTGGTGATTATGTTCGCTGATATTCCGGATGTGATCTATTCGATCAGAAATGTCAGTCCTATAGTGGCTACCCTCAGTGAGGAGGGCGCCATGCTCGCATCCGATCTGACCGCATTGTGCCGGTTCACGGATCAGTATTTCGTGGTTCCCGAGTATACTATCGTCGAGCTGCACAAGGACAGCATAGCCATGTGGACTCTGGACGGCAAGGAGATGCAGCCCGAGTACCTTACCATGAGCTGGGAGAAGAACAGTGCCGAGAAGAACGGCTATCCTTTCTATATGGAAAAGGAGATCATGGAGCAGCCCAAGGCTATCAGAGATACAATAGCCGGCAGGACCAAATCGGGCATTCCGAACTTTGAGGCCGATCAGATCCCGGATTCCCTCTTTACCGAATGTGAGAGGATATGTGTAGTGGCCTGCGGTACGGCAATGCATGCCGGACTGGTGTTCCAGTCGCTGGTCAAGACCCGCCTGAATATGCATATTGAGGTCGAACTGGCTTCGGAATTTATGTATTCCGACCCGGTTATAGATGAGAAGACCCTCGTGATAGCGGTATCTCAGTCCGGTGAGACCATAGATACTCTTGAAGCACTTAAATACGCCAGACGTAAAGGTGCGAAGAGCCTGGCGATCATCAATGTCAAGGGATCGTCGATCGCCCGTGAGAGCGACTATGTATTATATACAAATGCCGGCCCGGAAATAGCGGTTGCCAGTACCAAGGCATATACCACCCAGCTGTCGATATTCTATCTGCTGGTGTATAAGATGGCTCATATCAGAGGCATTATGAATGATGATGAGGTTCGTGAGTGCATCCGTAACCTGAAGAGAGTTCCCGAAGTAATCGGCAGTGTCCTGGATGAGAAGAATGCGATCCATGTCATAGCCAGAGGGGTTCTCGAGGCCAAAGACCTGTTTATGATAGGCAGAGGACTGGATTATTCGATCCTTCAGGAGGGATCGCTTAAGCTGAAAGAGGTATCCTATATTCACTCTGAGGCTTATGCATCCGGAGAACTCAAGCACGGCCCCATCGCACTGATCACCGATAATACCCCCGTAGTTGCGGTGGTTACCCAGACCAGACTGATGAGTAAGGAGTTGTCCAATATCCGGGAAGTCAAGTCCAGAGGAGCTCAGATAGCACTTTTCATCAAAGCCGATCTGATGCAGCAGAGTACCAGAGAGTTTGATACCTTTGTATTGCCCAATCTTCCGGACGAGCTGATGGTATTTCCGGCTTCGGTCGCATTACAGCTGCTGGCATATTACGTATCCAGCGATAAGGGATTTGATGTGGATAAGCCGCGAAATCTCGCAAAGGTTGTTACTGTTGAATAAGAAAAAAAGAGTTTTTGATATCCTACAGATAGGACAGAGCAGGGACATTGCAAGCAAGGTGTTTGATTATGTCCTTGTTCTTGTTATTGTAGTCAATATCCTGGTCATGCTGTTCGAGACATTCGATTCCCTTAAGGAATTCAGGTTTGTATTCGAGACCCTGGAGATAGTATGTATTCTCTTTTTTGCCATGGAATACATTCTCAGGATATGGACTTCGGATTATCTGTATCCGGATGTCTCACGGGGACGTGCCGCTGCGAACTTCATTTTCAGTTTTGACGGTATAGTTGAGCTTTTCACCATATTACCGTTTTTCTTCCTTTCGGGATTTGTGGTTTTCAGGATGCTCAGGGTAGTCAGGATATTCCACCTGTTCAGACTGAATGCGAACTATGACTCGTTTAATGTCATTACCACTGTTCTGAAAGAAAAGAAAAACCAGATACTTTCATCGCTCTTCATACTGTTCGTGCTCGTACTCGGTGCTTCCATATGCATGTATTCCGCAGAACATGAGGTTCAGCCGGAAGTATTTGACAATGCTTTCTCCGGGATATGGTGGAGCGTATCCACGATACTGACCATAGGCTACGGGGATATGTACCCGGTAACAGTAGCAGGCAGGATCATGGCCGTGATAATATCCGTGCTGGGTGTGGGTGTCGTCGCCATCCCCACGGGTATCATATCTGCCGGTTTCGTTGAGTATTACAGCCGCATGCAGAGAGAAGAACAGAGGGGCAGAGGAACTATAGCTCTGAATGCCACCCCCGAATCCGGTCTGATAGGACTGGGTATAGAGCAGTTGGCAAATGATTTCGGTATCCTACCTCTCGTGATCATACGTGACGGAGCGGTGGTGATACCGACGGATGATATAAGGATCACAAACGGAGATACACTGGTTTACTATGATGACACAATCTGAGATACCTGCAGAGAACCTTGCAGATACCCCAAAAAGAAAAAATCTGGAAGAGAAATTCGCTGACTGGCTGGGACACTGGCCTAAGATACAGGAACTGTACCTGAAATACGAAGAGATCATCACATATCTTTTTGTCGGGGGAATGACCACGGTAGTGGCATGGACCTCAAAGTTCCTTGCAAACATTCTGATCTATCGCGGAGCAGTAGAGCATACTTCTTTTCAAACAGGTGTACTGACCGTGATCGACTGGACCGCCGGTGTCATTTTTTCATTTTTCACGAACAGAGCATATGTGTTCAAAAGCGATGCCCCGATGCTTCCCGAAGCAGGTAAGTTCGTGGTGTCCAGGATATCAACGCTTTTCCTTGAGTATCTGTGTATGCTCATCCTGGATACGATCCTGGGCATCAACTTCTATATCGCGACAATTATAGCAGCTGTGCTGGTCGTCATCGCGAATTACATATTCAGCAAATTCATAGTATTCAGGAATAAAGACAAGACCCCGGAGGAAGAATAACCCGGTGGAAGACAAACAGCAGAAGACCTACAAACTGATATATCGGATAATGCTTGCCGTTATGGTGGCTGTTATATTGCCGATATGGTATCTTGGTCGTTTTCAGGTGCTGAATCTGGACGATTTTTATTTTGGTGCCATGACACACCATGCCTGGATCCGGACTCATTCGCTGTCGGAAGTTTTCAAAGCGGCGTGCGAGCAGGTGCGGTTTTACTTTTTTGCCAAGCAGGCAACTTATTCATCCGTTTTTCTCATGTCGATATTCCCCGGCGTGTGGGCCGGGAATCTGTACTTTCTCGTACCGATCATCATGTCTTCCATGATCATAGGTTCTGTCTCGGCTCTTACGCATACCGTGTTGGCCGACTGTATGGGGATTAAAGACAGATATCTGAGCGGTATTGCAAATATGATACTGATCTTTATCATTATTCAGACTTTACCGGTTCCGTTGGAGGCGTTGTATTGGTATAACGGTGCTCTGCATTATGTTTTCATGGAGTCCTTGCTGTTCTTCGAGATTGCCTGTGTGTTACACGGAATACACTCGGTGAGCAGAGCGACCAGGATATGGACGTTGATCGTATCTTCCGCACTGGGGATCATAGTCGGAGGAGGAAATCTGGTTACCGGACTTCAGGCATGCATTCTGATCGCATTGCATATCGCGGTAATGATCCGGGGGATCAGATCCGGCAGTAAGGTGTCATTGTGGTATCTGATACCTGAAATGATCACCGTAGCAGGTTATATGGTCAATATCACCGCACCCGGAAATGCCGAACGTCAGGCGGATTCTGTAATGATGAGTCCGATAAAAGCCATAATCAATTCATTTTACTGGGGAGCGGCACATGCTATCGGCTGGTTATCCCCGATGACGATAATTGGGATAGCGGTAATCACGATCGTGTTGGCAGCTCTGGCCGTGCGATGCAGGGGACATTATTGTCACCCCGGTTTTATGGCGATAATAAGCATATGTGTATTTGCGGCCATGTTTACTCCGACCTTCTATGCGATGAGTGAGGATGCACCATCCAGAATAAAGAACATAATATATATTGCCCAGTATGTTCTCATTTTTATCAATATCGCAAATGATACGGGTTATCTGTATACCGCGGAAAAAACCGACAGTAAGGTCGGGAAATTTTTCAGGGATCTGTTTGATCTGACCGGAAGTGTTCTTCCTGCTTTGATCACGATCGGAGGGATAGCGATACTTACAGTTTTTGTCCTGTGTACTGACAAAAATCAGTTCGTTACCATATCTGCTGTTCGATCTGTCATGAACGGCGAAGCAGCCCGATATCATGAGCAGAGCTTGGAGCGGCTGGAGATATTGTATGATGAGGATATGACAGATGCCGTAATTACAGCATATACAGATAATGCCAAACCCTATCTTCTGTTCAAGCAGGATGTGGATGATGCTGAAGGAGAAGAAGGGTATTGGCAAAATATAGAGATGTCAAACTACTTTGAGAAAAACAGCATTACTGTTGTGTCGCCATAGTTTTGACTCGGGCGATCGCGCTTTTGACAGGCGGAAGTGAGATGAGCAGTATGGTAAGTATCATTTCCGGAATGATGTAGCTCATGTTATAGACTATGCCGGCGCCCAGGGCCGTCAGTTTGTCGATCGCGGTACCGAAGTATTCAGTGTAGAAGATGGCACCGGATACACAATGGAAGAATAATCTGGCAAGTACGCTGACGATATACCCTATGAGAAGGCCGTTCTTTTTCTTATAGAAAAACCCGGATAATCCCAGTGATGTGAAGGCAAGAGGATAATCCAGTATAACCTGGGCCGGATGCATGACATACGGACCTGTGATGAACTGCAGGATACTGTATGCGAAGGCTGCGGTCAGACCGATTGCCGGACCGTACCAATAGCCTATCATGCAGATGATCAGCATTGAAAACAGGGTAATACTGCCTCCGTTAAACCAGAACGGGCCTTTGAATTTGACAAATGTTGCGATTACCGTGGCAAGTGCTAGAGCAATAGCGGAGAACGTGATCACCTTTGCGGTAAATCGGGTTGTGGTTGGTTGTGTTTCAGACATAAAAAACCTCCTTCTTATAAAGGAGGGCGACACGATAAGACTTCAGTAAGCCTGTTGCTTCCCTACGCCGGTATTATCCGGTTCAGGTAATGAGGGTCAGGAATAAATCCACTCTCAGCGTGATCGCACCCCTAGCAAATAATTACAAAGGATAATATATAGCTATATAAGAGATAAGTCAAATGAGATTACTTTTTATAAGACACGGAGATCCGGATTATGAGCATGATGCGCTGACGGAAACAGGCAAGGTTGAGGCAGAGGCGCTTGCAAAACACATATCCGAATGGAATATAGATGAGGTATATCTGTCTCCACTCGGCAGAGCCAGAGATACCGCGATGTATTCGATGCGCGCCATGGGGCTGGATACGGAAGAGATGATACGCACCAGGACCTTTGACTGGCTTCAGGAGTTCAATGCAGTAGTTGATATGCCTGCGATGCCGGAGTACCTGGAAGCATATCCGAACAGCGTTCTGCCTGATGGAAGTCTGAGAAAGCGCATATGCTGGGATATAGTTCCGGCATATTTAAATAAGCATCCGGAATTATACGAGACATGGGGGTGGCGTGATACCAAACTTGTGCACGATACCGATATCGCCGAGAAATATGACGGAGTGTGTGCGGGGATCGACGCGCTTCTGGCTGAATACGGATATGTCAGGGACGGATACGGGTATCGAGTGGAAAAGGAGTACACGGGAACCATAGCCTGTTTCTGCCACTTCGGAGTGACCTGTGTGATCCTGAGCCATCTGACGAATATGTCACCGTTCGGTCTGTGGCACGGAACTTGTCTGGCACCAACATCCGTCACAGAGGTGTATACTGAAGAAAGACAGGAAGGATATGCATCGTTCCGTGCTTGGAAAGCGGGAGATGTGTCACACCTGACGATGGAGGGACTTAAGCCTTCCTTTTCGGCCAGGTTCGCAGAAGTGTATTCCAATATGGAACAGCGACATTAGTGTGTTTACTCTGAACAGAAACAGAGGAGGTACGGACAATGACAAATCAAAGAGACAGCGGTGATCTGATCCGGCAGTTGGCTACGTCATTCGGCATGGCGGATACATATAATACCAGACTTGAAGGGTCCAAATACGATGCGGCTACCGGAACTCTGTACTGCGATGGTATGGCAGTGTCCAAATCCAGCGTGGAGACGGCACTTGCTTTTTTTCAAAGACAACGTGACTACTACAGAAGTATGGCCGATAAGGACGATGCGGCTATGGAACAGTTTCTGAACTATTCCGTGGCATACAATGCCATAGACATGATGATGACGCAAAAGGAAGAGTAACGCAAGAAGAGGAACCTCAATATGATAAACACCGTAAATATAATCGGTCTCGGTGCTTTGGGGATGTTATACGGCAGAAACATGATGAAGCCACTCGGATATGAGAATGTACGGTTCATCATGGATCAGAACCGGTATGAGAAATACAAAGATCAGAGATACATCATCAACGGGGCAGAGTGTAAGTTCAATATGGTGCCTTTAAGAGAAGCCACACCGGCGGATCTGGTCATTGTAGCCGTGAAGTATCCGGGCTTAAAACAGGCTATAGAGGATATAGAAAGCAGTGTGGGTGAAGGAACCGTGATCATGTCGGTAATGAACGGTATCTCAAGCGAGGATATGATCGCCGCACGATACGGTGCCGACAAGATGATATATGCAGTCGCTCAGGGTATGGATGCCGTGAAGTTCGGCTCGAAACTGAACTATACGCTCAGCGGTGCATTGCGGCTGGGGATGTATCCCCGGGGATCAAGAGAGAATCTGGATGCGGTTACGGACCTGCTCACAAGATCGGGATTGGAATACGTTGAGGAAGAAGACATCATATTCCGCATGTGGAGCAAATTCATGCTGAATGTAGGTGTAAACCAGACCTGTATGGTATATGATACGACGTATAAGGGTGTTATCGAAGAGGGTGAGCCCAATCTGATATTCATATCTGCAATGAGGGAAGTTATAGCTGTAGCCAATGCGGAGGGCGTTAAGCTTACGGAAGCCGATCTGAATGCTTATGTGGATATTATCAGATCACTCGGCCCCGATCAGATGCCGTCCATGGCTCAGGACAGGATCAATAAGAAACCCGGAGAAGTGGATGCTTTCTCGGGAGAGGTTATAAGGCTTGCAGCCAAACATGATATCCAGGTGCCGGTTAATCGCTATCTGAACAGACGTGCAAAAGAGATAGAAGCGCAGTATACGAATAAATAAGGAAAACTGAAGATGAAGATCAAATGCGATTATTGTGACAATACATATGAAGATACACTGCCTCAGTGCCCGTATTGCGAGGCTCCTAACCCTTCGCATAAGCAGGTAAAAGGGGCACCCAGGACCATAGCCGAGCTTGAGCAGTGGTACAGGGATCGTAATCTTCCGCCTTATGAGAAAACCAGATTTTTCATAGGGATCGACCATCAGGGGCCTCAGGCTTTCGGTATATACCGGGATCCGCAGAGCGGAGAGTTCGTGGTATATAAGAATAAAGGTGACGGAAGCCGGGCAGTCAGATACCGCGGTACGGATGAGGAATATGCCGTAAATGAATTGTATCAGAAGCTGAAGGATGAGATAGTCCATCAGAAGGCCAATCAGGGGAAACATTATAACAACCAGGGATCACGCCGCAGGTCGAGCTTTTTGTCCGATATGAGCTCCAGGCTCGGATTCGGGATCTTTGTAGCGGTCTTAGCGGCTACCGTAGGCTTAAGTTATGCCAGTCATAAGCATGACGGGTACTATAACTACAATAATGTCGTATATTATAACTATGACAATAACTGGTATTATTACGATGACTATTACAATGACTGGTATACGACAGATACATATGATCCGGGAGTAAGTGCCATCACCGAGTCTTATGATGATTATTACATGTCCGAGAACTGGACCACGGACATGAATGCCACTGACTGGGATGACAGTCCATATTACGAAGAGACTCATTCTTCATCCGACTCGGATTATGATTCGAGCTCAGACTCCGATTGGGACTGGGATTCCGGTTCCGACTGGGATTCGGGCGGAACAGACTGGGATTCCGACTGGTAAAAGATATGAAAATGCCGATATTTGAAAGGTGAAGAAAAGATTTATGTCAAAAGACCGTTTTGCGTTTGGATTAAACTGGAAAAAGTTTTTGCAGAATCTGGATGACAATAAAATAGACAGGGCGGTTAAGTCCCTTAAGGAATGGTTGAATGTTGAAGATCTGGAAGGAAAAACTTTTTTGGATATAGGCTCCGGAAGCGGGCTTTTCAGCTTATCGGCACGCAGACTGGGAGCAGTTGTTCATTCTTTTGATTATGATAATAACAGTGTAGCCTGTACACAAACTCTCAAAGACAGATATTATCCGAACGATCCCGAGTGGTCCGTGGAATGGGGTGATGCACTGAGCGAGGAGTATCTTTCAAAATATGAGCAGCATGATATCGTGTATTCCTGGGGAGTTCTCCATCATACCGGAAGTATGTATGATGCTTTAGATAAAGCGGGCAAACTGGTAAAGCCCGGCGGGACTTTGTTTATTGCCATTTATAATGATCAGGGAACAGCCAGCAAATGCTGGAAGGCAGTAAAGAAGACTTATAATCTTCTTCCCGGTTTTTTGAAACTCATCGTTCTGATTCCCTGTTTTATTCGATTATGGGGTCCGACAACCATAAAGGATATATTAAGATTAAAACCGTTCAAAACGTGGCATACCTATACTATGGAGAGAGGAATGTCACCATGGAGGGATGTGGTAGACTGGGTTGGAGGATGGCCTTTTGAAGTAGCGAGTCCGGAGGAAATCTTTGATTTCTATCATAAAAGGGGATTTACTCTTGATAAAATGTCTACCTGTGCCGGCAATCACGGGTGTAATCAATTTGTTTTCACTAAGCTAAATTGACAGAAGCAGGGTCTTTTTGATAATATATGCTTTGTTGATCATCGGGGCGTGGCTCAGTTTGGTAGAGCGCTACGTTCGGGACGTAGAGGTCGTGGGTTCGAATCCCGTCGCCCCGATTATCATTTTT
Source organism: uncultured Lachnospiraceae bacterium (assembly GCA_946620235.1). Lineage (GTDB taxonomy): Bacteria > Bacillota > Clostridia > Lachnospirales > Lachnospiraceae > XBB2008. The sequence continues at coordinate 10,713 of CAMONC010000011.1, forward strand.
CGAATTAAATAGATAAGTCGGAGTTTGACGTAAAACTACAACAAGTGCCTCAAATCGCAAGATTTGAGGCATTTGTTTGTCGAATTTCATCCGATTTTGGTTAGGATATTTATGCCTGTGTTGAAGATTTATATACGTAGCCATACAATCTAAATGTCATAACGTTCATTTGCTATAACTACTCCATCTTTGTTATACACACTCATAGCATATCAATAATTGTCGAGGTTACGGATGAACAGAAAAAAGTTACGTGGCTACAGAGAATTTCTTTACGTTCTGCCTTTTATCATTCTGGTGTTGGTATTTGCATACTATCCGTTATATGGCTGGGTATATGCTTTCTATGACTATAAACCTCCGGCACCGCTTTCAAAGGATCTTTTCGTCGGATTCAAGTGGTTCCATTACATGATCGATAACGATATCAAACGTAAGCAGCTGCTTCAGGTTCTGGTCAATACCTTTGCAATAAGCGGACTGAGTATGCTGTTCTCGTGGTTCCCGATGATGTTCGCGGTATTTCTTAACGAGATCAAGTGCAAGCCGTATAAGAAGTTCGTACAGACCGTTACCACTCTCCCGAACTTCATCAGCTGGGTACTTGTATATTCCATAGCATTCTGTATTTTCAACAGTACCGGCGTGGTTAACTCTCTGCTTACCCAGTGGGGCGTTATCTCCAAGCCTATCATGTTCCTGCAGTCATCCAAACATATCTGGTTCAAGATGTGGCTGTGGCTGACATGGAAGAATGCCGGCTGGGCAGCCATCATGTATATTGCAGCCATTACCGGTATAGATGAAGAACTGATAGATGCGGCAAAGGTGGACGGAGCCAACCGCTGGAAGACGATCTGGCATATTACGATCCCCAGTATCCTGCCCACTTATCTGGTACTGCTTTTCCTGAATATGGCAAACTTCCTTTCAAACGGTATGGAGCAGTTCTTCGTGTTCCAGAACTCGTTCAATAAGGATTACATCCAGGTGCTCGACCTGTATGTATATAATCTGGCCATGGGTAACGGCGGCTACTCACTGTCCACAGCCATAGGTGTTCTGAAGAGTCTGATCAGTATAGTACTCCTGTGTACCATGAACGCTATATCCAAACTTACAAGAGGGGAGGGCTTCATCTGATGGCAGATACAGTAACCAAAGAACTCGTGGAAGAAACAGCTGCAGAAGTAATTACTGCTGAAGAGAGTGTCGCAGAGCAGGCTGCACCCGTTGTGATCAAGAAGCGCAGAAAGATCGATATCACCGACACGATCATGAGTGTTGTTACGTATATTGTATATACATTTTTCGCATTTGTTTGTGTATATCCTTTTTATTACATCTTTATCAACACGATTAGTTCCAATGATTTAAGTGCGAGAGGTAAGATCACTTTCTGGCCCAAGGAACTGCATCTGACCAACTATGTGAATGTATCCCATATTCCTTCACTTGTAGATGCATTCCAGGTGTCATTGGCCAGAACCATACTCGGTACGTTGCTCACGGTCGGCGCATCCGCTTTCCTGGGATATATGTTTACACGTGAGACCATGTGGCATCGTAAGATCTGGTATCGACTGACTGTTGCAACGATGTATTTCAATGCAGGTATCATCCCGTTCTTTATCACGATGAAGAACATTCATCTGTATGATACGTTCTGGGTATATATACTTCCTACCATCGTATCTCCTTTCTATATAGTACTGTGCAAGACATTCGTTGAGTCGGTACCGAAGGAGCTTACCGATGCGGCAGAGCTTGACGGAGCCGGTACCATACGTACATTTATTTCCGTTATCATACCGGTCATCAAGCCGATCCTGGCTACGGTAGCTATATTCAGTGCGGTTGCCCAGTGGAACTCATTCCAGGATACACTGCTTTTGACCAGCAGTCCGAAGCTTTCGACACTGCAGTTTACTCTGTACCAGTACATCAATCAGGCCAGCTCGCTGAAAGCCATCGTTAACAGCAGCACGAGTACCGCTTCGATGGCAGCTTCACTGGCACATGCTGCCACGGCCACATCGATCCGTATGACGGTTACCATTGTCGTGGTTGCGCCCATCCTTCTGGTTTATCCCATCTTCCAGAAGTACTTCGTCAAGGGCATCATGATAGGTGCCGTAAAGGGATAATAACCCGGAATTATCCGTACATTGAGTTAGTTATGGTCTTCGGATCTGAAACTATAAATCCATTCCAAGCAAAAAGGGAGGTACAAAATGAAATTTAAAAAAATCGTTTCATTGTTCGCCGCTACCGCATTGCTCGTAGGAACTCTTGCGGGTTGCGGCGGAACTGCACCGGCCGATACCGGAAGCAGTGATGCTGGAACTACTGCACAGACTACTGACAGCGGTTCTTCCGATGCCGGCAGTGACACCACTGCAGCAGCGAGCTCATCAGGCGCCATGGAGATCGAGGTTTATGATGCAGCCGCTAACTTCCAGGGACTTCAGACAGGTTGGTTCGATAAGGTAATTAAGGATCGTTTCAATATCGACCTTAACATTATCGCTCCTCAGGTAGCAGGTGATGCTATCTATCAGACCAGAACAAGTTCAGGTAATCTGGGTGACATCGTTCTTCTTGACTCTGTAGACTTTGCAGACTGCGTTAAGGCCGGACTTATCAAGGACATCACTGCAGATCTGCCGAACTATCCTAACCTGAATGCGTATGCAGATCAGATCACAACCTACAATGCAGGTCTTGAAGGCAATAACGGTGAGATCTACGGTATCCCTACGCAGATGATGAACACTTCACCTACTTCTTATTCACAGGATGTTGTTTATTCAAGCCCTCTGCTTCGTTGGGACTACTATACAGAGCTCGGCATGCCCGATATCAAGGATCTGGATGGTCTCGTAGATGTTCTTGCTCAGATGCAGGAAGCACATCCTACCAACGATGCCGGAGATCCCTGCTATGCAGTTTCTCTGTGGCCTGACTGGGATGGTAACGACAACATGCTCGGTATCGCAAACGTTGTTCAGCTGACCACATGGTACGGCGAGAAGATCAAGGATTCCGCAATCCTTAAGGCTGATGGCAAGACCTTTACTCCTATCACAGATAAGAACGCAACATACTACAAGATGCTTCATTTCTTGAATACCCTGTACAGAAGAGGTCTGGTAGATCCCGATTCAGGTACTCAGGACTGGAACGCAGCTTGCGCAAAGATGAGTGCAGGACAGGTTAATCTGTTCTGGTACAGCTGGCAGACAGGTTTTTGGAACAGCCAGGATCGTCTGAATGACGGTACTGCCATGATCTTCATCCCTGTTGATGATCAGACCTACTATGCAGATGCAGATGCTTACTACGGAAGCGGCCGTGTATTCGGCGTAGGTTCAGGCGTAGATGATGAGAAGTATAAGACTATCATGGAATTCCTTGACTGGTATGCATCACCCGAAGGTCTTGAGTTCGAGCATGCAGGTATCAAGGACTTCACCTATACCGTAGGTGATGACGGCAAGTACACAGCCATCAACGACAATGCTCTGATGGACAATCTTCCGGTTCCCGAAGAGTACGGCGGAGCAGGCTACAGCGATGGTAACAACCAGATCAATGAGTGGATCGTAAATGCAGCTTCCATCAATCCTAACACAGGTGAGACCTACCAGAAGGATTACTGGGCATCATGGAAGGCAGCTACCCTGACTCAGATGAAGAAAGACTGGGCAGCTAAATTCGGTGCTGCAGAACCCGCTGAGTGGATGAAGAAAAACGGCAAGCTGATTATCAGCCCTAACGTACCTGTTGCTCTTGCTTCCGATACAGCTGATATCTCCGTAATCCGTAATCAGTGCAACGAGACCCTCTGTGACTACTCATGGAAGATGATCTTCGTTGATGATGACGCTTCATTCGATGCAATGTGGGATGAAATGACAGAAACTCTGGACGGTATGGGATTCCAGGATCTGTACAAGTTCGACTGCGAGAAGTGGCAGCCTCAGATCGATGCAAAGAACGCAGTTAAGTAATTTGCCGATACACTGATCACTATTTGGAATGACAGGCCTCCGGGTGTTTTCCCCGGGGGCCTTTTATATGTATAATGTAGAATATGAAGATCAAGTTACCTGAGGATGTACGTAAGATAATATCGGATATAGAAGCAGCCGGATTCGAAGCATATGCCGTAGGCGGCTGTATCAGAGACTCCATACTGGGGCGGGAGCCCGATGATTGGGATATAACCACTTCAGCACACCCTGAGGATGTCAAAAAGATATTCAGGCGTACCGTGGACACCGGGATACAGCACGGAACCGTGACGGTACTGCTGCACGGGGAAGGATTCGAGGTTACGACCTATCGCATTGACGGGATATATGAGGATGCCCGTCATCCCAAAGATGTGTCATATACCGGAGACCTGACGGAAGACCTGAAACGGCGTGATTTCACGATCAACGCTCTTGCCTATAATGATAGGAGCGGGCTTGTGGACATATTCGACGGAATGGGAGATCTGGAACGAAAGGTAATACGATGTGTCGGTGATCCGAAAGAAAGATTCTCCGAAGATGCCCTGCGCATGATGAGGGCCGTCAGGTTCGCAGCGCAGCTGGGATTTGAGATAGATCCTGGTACGCGTGAGGCTGCAGCTGCTCTTGCCCCCAATCTGGCACGCGTCAGTGTGGAGCGTATACTGACAGAACTTACCAAGCTCATATGCTCCGATCATCCGGGTATGCTTAAAGACTGCTATGAGATGGGATTAACGGCTGTCTTTATCCCCGAATTTGACAGATGTATGACTTCTCCTCAGAATATCAAGCATCATTGCTACAATGTCGGTGAGCATATACTGCATACCATGGAAGCGATCCGTGCGGACAGGATACTGAGATTCACGATGCTGATGCATGATATTGCCAAGCCCGATGTAATGACCGTGGATGAGGAAGGGATCATACATAATAAGGGGCATGCGGCTTTGGGAGAAGAGGTATCGGCGAAGATCCTGCGAAGGCTTCATGCGGATAATGTCCTTATAGATTCGGTCAGAGTGCTGGTCCGTTACCATGACTGGAGATTTGAAGCGGATAAAAGAAGCGTAAGAAGAGCCATGAACAGGATCGGATGTGATCTTTTCCCTCTAATGCTGGAAGTACAGAGGGCCGACATATCCGGACAGAGTGATTATAAGCGGGAAGAGAAGTTCGCCCGGATCGATACCGTATACCGGTTGTATAAAGAGATCATAGCGGACCGGGATGCCATAACCATCAAGGATCTGTCGGTTTCGGGAAGGGATCTGATCGATGCCGGTATTAAGCCGGGACCGGAAATTCACGATATATTAAACGAAATGCTTGAGCATGTCCTGGAGGAGCCCGGTGACAATAAAAAAGAAATACTTATGAATAGGTTCGTGTTAAAATAGCTATCGGAGATTGATATTTGCCAGTATGAAAAAAGACAATAGCAAGTATAAATCAAATATTCGAAATACCGTGGCGGCTTTTGCTGCAGGTGTTGTGTCAGCGGTACTTCTGACCGGGTGCACACCCGAGGCGTTTAACATCGGACAGGCAGCAGAGGGGGGTAATGATCCCGCTACGGTTTCCGATGCGGTCATTTATTCCAGTTATGCATATCTGCCGGTGGGAACCTATGATTCCGCCGATACTGCGATCCTGAAGACCATTAATGAAGAAGAGCGCACCGTCACTCTGTATAATACACTGGCGGCGAAGACATATACACTTAACTATGACGGAACCACTTATGCATCGGATAAGTACGGCACCACAATGTCCATGGCACAGATGACAGAGGGAACCATCGTCAATGTCAACTTCTATAAGGCGACGAAGCAGTTAGTAAATATCCAGGTTTCTCCCGATGCATGGACGTATGAGGATATATCCAGATTTGACCTGGGCGGGATCAATTCCACCGCTACGATCGGTGACAGGACATATGCTTTGACGAAGGGTGTTCAGGTATTCTCGGAAGGACGTCAGACAGATCTGATGAGCATAGTGGACGGTGATACCATCACTGTATCGGGTATAGGCTATGATATATACTCCATCAAGGTTAACAGCGGGCACGGATATGTGAGATTGAATAATGACGAGGCTCTGATTGGCGGATGGGTGGAGATCGGAGGCACCCTGATAACTCAGATCAGTGAACCCGGCATGCTGCTTACAGTCCCTGAAGGGACTTACACAGTCCGTATGTATAACGATAACAGCAGTGTGACACAGGAGATACATGTAGAGCGTAATCAGGAGATCATTCTGGATTGCAGTGGAGTGACCGCACCCGAGGAAACTATAGGACGCATCATATTCCATCTGACCCCGGAAAATGCAACGCTCACCATGGATGGAACGGTCAGAGATACATCGGGTATCATAAATGCCGAGTACGGTGTACATGAGATCGTGGTATCTGCACCGGGATATGATACTCTCAGCCGCTATGTCAATGTGGGAAATGAATTGTCGGAAATATCCATCATACTTGATGAGACGAAGACTTATGTCAGCGATAACTCATCAAATTCGATATGGGACAGTCTATTCGGAAATAAAACATCCAGCGGAAATTCATCGAGTGGCAATTCCGCAAGCAAGAACAGCGCCAGCGCCAATGCATCTAGCTCAAACTCCGCCAGCGCCAATAAAAAGACCGTGACAACTAACGGATATAACCGTGTATACATCTATTATCCCGATAGTGTAGAAGTCTATGTTGACGGAATATATGCGGGTCTGACGCCTATGAGTTTCAAGAAGACTGCCGGCTCACACACCATCATCCTTAAAAAAGCCGGATATGAGACACGAAGCTATACGATATATCTGTATGACGACAAAGAGGACATGAGCATATCATTCTCCGAGCTTGAGGCTATAAGTTCGGCAAGTACTGATACATCGGGAAGCACCGGCAGCACCGGAAGCAGTACCAACAGCAGCACCGGAAGCAGTACCAACAGCAACGGAAACAGCAGCAGTACCGGAAGCAGTACCGACAGTAGTTCTAATACGGGTACCTCAACTGACAGTACGAGCGGAACCGGTGATAACACGGGCAGCAACTCCTCAACCGGAAATGAAAATCAGACCGGCAGCTCCGGATCTTCCACAGACGGCACGGACACCGGCGGAACCGGTACAGGATCGAATACCGGCGGAACTGCCGACACGGATTCCGGAACGGATAACGGTGCGGGTAATACAGATCAGAGCACGAATTCATCCGATTCAGGCACGGATTACAATTCAGTAAATAACAGTAACTCTACAGGTACAACGACCGATGCATCAAATGAGGTCGGAAGTGGTCAACATAACACCGGAAACCCTTGATTTTACTGCATTTTTTGGGTTTTTTGACCTTGACAAGACAGGCATGAGATATTATAAATATGTATAGACATTTGAATACATACAAGTGTCAGAACGACAATCTAAGATGTAGGAGGAGTTCAGAATGAACAAAACAGAGTTAGTTGATGCAATTGCTAAGCAGGCAGGTCTTTCCAAGAAGGATTCTGAAGCAGCTGTTAAGGCTTTCACAGATGTTGTAAGCAAAGCACTTAAGAAGGGTGACAAGGTTCAGCTGGTTGGCTTCGGTACTTTCGAAGTTTCCAAGAGAGCTGCAAGAACCGGTAGAAATCCCCAGACCGGCGCTGAGATGAAGATCAAAGCTTCCAAGGCTCCTAAGTTCAAGGCTGGTAAGGCTCTTAAGGATCTTGTAAACGGCTGAGTATAAGATAGACTCACACGAGGGCCCGTGCTTGCACGGGTCCTTTTTTATCGATTATTTGCAAATAAGGGACTTATCCGATGAGGTATACATCATGAGACTGGATAAATATCTGAAGGTTTCCAGACTGATCAAACGTCGCACGGTGGCCAATGAAGCCTGTGATGCGGGCAGAGTGATGATCAATGACCATCCGGCCAAGGCTTCCGCCAATGTAAAAGTAGGGGACATAATCACCATTCAGTTCGGAAACAAGGAGACAAAAGTAGAGGTTTTGAGTGTCGCGGAAACCGTGAAAAAAGAGGAAGCGACAGATTTGTACAAATTTGTATAAAAATCTGTACATTTCCCTTGACGGTTTACATAGTTTGACGATAAAATGTTTTTATGTAAACAACTTGGGGGAGGATTTTTTCTGATGGCGTCTCGCCAGGCCGCACACCGGAGAAAACATAATAACAGATTTTCTATACTGCTGATCACAGCAGTAGTACTTATGATAACCATCGTTGTGGCGGTTAAATGTGCGGACCTCAGTCGCAAGGTGACAGAGTATGAAGCCAGAGAAGCACAGCTTGAAGCTCAGATAGAGGAGCAGGAAGCACGTGCGGAAGAATTGGTGGATTATGAAAAATACACCCAGACCATGAAATATATCGAGGATGTTGCCAAGAGCAAGCTGGGACTTGTATACGAGGGCGAGATCATATTTAAGGAAGAGAACTAAACCGGAGCAGATGCTTCGGTTTAATCTTTTTTTCCGATTTGGTAAAATATCCATATGTCTGATATTTATTCCCGCGTTAACGAATATATACAGGAACATGCCATGATAACCGACGGAGAAAGCCTGCTTGCTGCTGTAAGCGGTGGAGCCGACTCTATGTGCATGCTGGATTTGTTTATCAGATATGCCGCCGAGCATAACCTGAGACTCGGAGTTGTACATGTTGATCACGGTTTCAGAGCCGAATCCGCTTCGGAAGCGGAGTATGTCGAGTCTATCTGCAGGGAGAGGAGCATTCCCTTTTATCTGAGGAGAATAGAACCGGGCAGTATAAGTCATGCGGAGGAAGCAGCCAGAGATAAGCGATATAAGCTGATAAACGAGGTTGCAGATGAAAACGGCTATGCTAAAGTTGCGCTGGCACATAATGCTCGTGACAGGGCGGAAACGGTTCTTTTTAACATGTTCCGGGGTTCCGGCATAAGCGGGATGACCGGGATAAGACCCGTAAGAGAAATGTATATACGCCCTATATTGTGTCTGGACAGGGATGAAATAGAAGATTATCTGAGCGAAAAGGGCATAGCATACTGTACGGATGTCACAAATCTGGGAGACGACTATGCACGTAACCGGATAAGGCATCATGTTATATCGGAAGCGGAAGCCGTAAATGCAGGTAGTGTACGTCATATGAACGATCTGGCGGATGACGCAGAGGAGATATGCTTGTTTTTACGGGAACTGGCTTCCGAAGCGTGTGAAAAGCTTGTGACACATGATGAGGATATGAGAGAATACAGGATCGCTGCAGCCGGATTCAAGGAACTGCGCCCATTTGTCCGTGTGGAGATCCTGCGAGAGATCATTATGAGAATGACTCCTCATCTTAAAGATATCACCAGAGATCATATCCTGAGCATTGACGGTCTGGCCGGCAGAGAGACAAACGGACGCGTCGATCTGCCTTATGGGATAAGGGCATACAGGGAATACGACCATATAAGCATCACTTCCGCATCCGCGTCTCCGGCTAGGGAAACGGAGGCACAGCCGGAGATCGATGATCTGAGAGATATCGGAGATGTGACCAACATTTTGCTTGATAACGGCAGTATGATGACGTTATCCCTAATATCGGCGGCTGATGCCGGAGATATGTCCGGGCTTAAATCGGCTGATAAATATACGAAACGATTTGACTATGATAAAATAGATAAGCCGGTCGGCATAAGATCCCGCAGAACCGGGGACAGAATAGTGATCGATGAAGACGGGCATGAAAAGAAATTATCCCGGTATATGATCGAAAGCAAGATACCGGAGCGCCTGAGGGACAGTATCCCCCTCCTGACCTCCGGATCGAGTGTGATATGGATCATAGGATACAGGGATTCATGCGCATACCGCATAGACGAAACCTCTCGCAGGATTCTGGAAGTAACTGTAAAAAATAAACTCAAAGGAGAGAACGATGGCTGAACATGTAGAGATCATGCTAACCGAAGACGAAGTAGACAATCGCATCCGTGAGATCGGAGAACAGATCAGTAAGGACTATGCGGGCAAAACGGTACATCTGATATGTGTACTGAAAGGCGGCAGTTTCTTTATGACTGAGCTGGCAAAGAGAATTACAGTTCCCGTATCTTTGGATTTCATGTCCGTATCAAGCTACGGCGGAAGTACCAAATCGAGCGGCGTGGTACGTATCGTTAAGGATCTTGACGAACCTCTTGAGGGTAAAGATGTTCTGGTTGTAGAGGATATCGTTGATTCGGGCAGGACGCTCAGCTATCTGCTTGAAATGCTCCGTGACAGAAAACCTGCCAGCGTGAAGCTGTGTACACTTCTTGATAAGCCGGAGCGCAGGGTAGTGGATGTGAATGTAGACTACACCGGGTTCCAGATACCCGATGAGTTCGTAGTAGGCTATGGTCTGGATTATGACCAGAAGTATCGCAATCTGCCCTATATCGGAGTGGTCAAGTTTGATTAAGAGGACGAGATGAAACAGGAGAAGCAGAAAAACTACGGTTTTGCGGTGTATTTCGTGATAATAGTCGGACTGTTGCTGTTCACAGCCTGGATCGGTAACCGCAATAATCTGGATATATCATATACAAAGGGAGACCTCTACAGTGACATAGAAGCCGGAAAGGTAGTAAATGTGACTATCGCTCCGTATAAGTCAACACCTACCGGAGAAGTTCAGGTACAATTCAAATCAGGTGAGAACAAGATAATATATGTATCTGATGTCAATGAGATTGAGCAGGAACTCAGAGAAGATTATGACATTGACCCTCAAGTCAGACAGGTTGAGCGTGACAGCTGGTTCCTGACAAGTGCTTTACCGGTATTGATGGCCGTTGTGGTATGTGTCTTTTTCTTTGTGATCTTTACCGGACAGAATGCGGGTGCGGCAGGCGGAGGCCGGATGATGAATTTCGGCAAGAGCCGTGCGAGGCTGGATACGGGTGACAAACCCATTACATTTGCCGACGTAGCCGGTCTGAAAGAAGAGAAAGAAGATCTGACAGAGATCGTTGATTTCTTAAAGAATCCCGAGAAATACACAAAAGTCGGCGCCCGGATCCCCAAAGGTATATTGCTGGAAGGTGCACCCGGTACAGGTAAGACTCTTTTGGCGAAGGCCATAGCCGGAGAAGCCGGTGTGCCGTTTTTCTCGATATCCGGATCCGATTTCGTGGAGATGTTCGTTGGCGTGGGAGCTTCGAGAGTGCGCGATATGTTCGACGAAGCTAAGAAGAATGCTCCGTGTATCATTTTCATTGACGAGATAGATGCCGTTGCCAGGCGCAGAGGAACTGGCCTCGGCGGAGGACATGACGAGAGAGAACAGACACTGAACCAGTTGCTGGTAGAAATGGACGGCTTCGGTGTAAATGAGGGAATAATAGTCCTTGCAGCCACCAACAGAGTGGATATACTCGATCCCGCCATTCTGAGACCCGGCAGATTTGACCGCAAGATAACCGTTGCAGCGCCGGATGTAGGGGGCAGGGAGGATATCCTCAGGATACATGCCCGTAACAAGCCTCTTGCCGATGAGGTCAATCTGGAGCATGTAGCTCAGACTACAGCCGGATTCACCGGAGCGGATCTGGAAAACCTGATGAACGAGGCGGCCATATCCGCGGCCAAGGATGACAGGGCATATGTTAATCAGGATGATATAACGAAGTCCTTTATTAAGGTAGGTATCGGTACCGAGAAGAGAAGCCGCATCATTTCCGAAAAGGAGAAAAAGATCACGGCATACCATGAGACAGGGCATGCGATCCTGTTCCATGTGCTGCCCGATGTAGGTCCTGTATATACGATATCGATCATTCCCACCGGACTTGGAGCAGCAGGCTATACCATGCCCCTGCCCGAGAAGGATGAGATGTTCATGACCAGGAGCAAGATGCTCAACGAGATCATGGTATCTCTGGGCGGACGTATCGCCGAAGAGATCATATTCGGCGATATTACCACGGGGGCTTCCAGCGACATAAAGAAGGCTACTCAGATGGCACGTCGTATGGTCACCAGATACGGAATGTCGGAAAACATCGGCGTGATCAATTATGATGATGATGACGACGAAGTATTCATCGGACGTGATCTGGCTCATGCCAAGAAGTATTCCGAGGAGATGCAGGGAAAGATCGATGAAGAAGTCAAATTCATCATTGATGACTGCTACAGCAAGGCAAAAGCGATCATTTTAGAGCATATGGATGTACTTCATGCTTCCGCCGAACTCCTTCTTAAGAAAGAAAAGATCACCAGAGATGAGTTTGAAGCACTGTTTGTACAAAATGCATAAATTTATACACGAGTGATTATAATATTTGGCTAATGTTGGCATTGTGACGGGGGATACCTCGGGGTATTATAATATGCGTAACCCCCCAATACATTTAGTTTTTGCTATACCCCATAAGAAAGAAATACCTTCTCTAAAAAGGACAGCTACTTGTAGTTGTCCTTTTTACCTGTTTGAGATAAAATAAACGGGGACTATACTATATATTGTTATCCCAATAAGCCAACGGGACAGATTTTGTATGGATTATAATTTCTTAAACAGAGCCGCTGCCAATCAGGCTTATATCGCAGGGATGAGACCTGTACTCAGAAAGGGTGCATTGTTCTCAGATACCACGGCGGATTACGTCAGGCCGGCCGAACCGAGTCCGTACGGACAGGTTACCATCAGGTTCAGAACCGCTCATAATAATGTCGATAATGTCTTTCTCATCGTGGGTGAAGAAAGATATCTGATGTATCGAGAGTCTCAGACGGATAACTTTGACTTCTATGTTGAGGAGATTCAGCTTGAGAACGAAACCATTTCCTATTATTTTGAAGTACATAGCGGCAAGATCCTCTGTTACTATGACATTCGGGGATTATCCAGAGATGTAAATCCGACATATCACTTCAGGATCATTCCCGGATTCAGGACACCGGCCTGGGCCAAGGGTGCGGTCATGTATCAGATATTCGTGGACCGCTTCTGTAACGGTGATCCCTCCAATGACGTGCTGACCGGTGAATATTCGTATATAGGTGACCGGGTAACCCATGTTGATGATTGGAATAAATATCCTGCGGCCATGGGCGTGAGGGAGTTCTATGGCGGAGATCTGCAGGGTGTTTTGGATAAGCTCGATTATCTGGAGGATCTGGGGATCGAGGTCATCTATTTCAACCCTTTGTTCGTATCCCCGTCCAATCATAAATACGATATTCAGGATTATGACTATATAGATCCGCATTTCGGAAGGATCGTGCATGATGAAGGCGAACTGCTTCCGAGTGGAGACTGTCCGAACCGTGAAGCGACCAGATATATAGATCGTGTGACCAACAGGCTTAACCTGGAGGCATCGAACGAACTGTTCGCACATGTGGTTGAAGAGGCACACAAGCGCGGTATCAAGGTGATACTGGACGGCGTATTTAATCACTGCGGATCCTTCAATAAATGGATGGACAGAGAGCGGATATATGAAAACGCCCACGGCTACGAGAAGGGAGCACATGTAGCGGAGGACAGCCCTTACCATGACTATTTCCAGTTTCTTCCCGGGGGATCCTGGCCGTACAACAAGAGTTACGACGGCTGGTGGGGGCATGATACCCTGCCGAAGCTCAATTATGAGGGATCTCAGGAACTGTACGATTATATATTGAAGATCGCAGCCAAGTGGGTATCTCCTCCGTACAATGCTGACGGCTGGAGACTTGATGTGGCAGCGGATCTGGGGCATTCACCCGAGTTTAACCATAAATTCTGGAAAGATTTCAGACGTGCCGTAAAGAGAGCCAATCCAAACGCACTCATACTGGCGGAGCATTACGGATCACCTGAAGCCTGGCTTCAGGGACGCGAATGGGATTCCGTCATGAATTATGATGCATTTATGGAGCCGCTTACCTGGTTCCTGACCGGCATGCAGAAGCACAGCGACGATTTCAGACCCGATTCGATAGGAAATATAGACGCATATTGGGGATCGATGTATCACAATATGGCCTGCTTTACCCAGCCTTCTTTGCTGGTAGCCATGAATGAGCTGTCCAACCATGATCATTCAAGGTTCCTGACCAGAACTAATCATAAAGTCGGACGTACCAATACCCTGGGCCCGGAGGCGGCCAACCAGGGCGTGGATAAGGCGGTAATGCGAGAGGCTGTCATGGTACAGATGACATGGCCCGGCGCTCCGACCATATATTATGGGGATGAGGCCGGAGTTTGCGGATTCACCGATCCCGATAACCGTCGAACATATCCCTGGGGACATGAGGATCATGAGCTGATCGATTATCATAAAAAACTTATAGCGATCCATAAGAAATATGCCGAGTTTAAGACAGGATCCATGAAATTCGTGGACAAAGACTATAATATGCTGGCGTTCGGTCGTTTTCACGAAATAGGCGGGCACAGCCTGATAGTCATCAATAACGCTGATTATGAGATAGAGAAAGTCTTCAAAGTATGGTATCTGGGAGTTCCGAAGGAATGTGAGATGGAAGTGATCATGGAGACTCACGCAGACGGATTCTCCACCGGTGGCGAGAGATTGCCCGTGGAAGCCGGCAAGATCAAAGTGAAGCTTGGTCCGAAATCCGGAGTTATCATCAGATATCGTGACGATACCCCTACGGAAGCGGTTACCAAATCCAATAATGAAGCAGCAGGCAGAAGCTATGGAGGGGTATCAATGGAAAGATCAAGCTGGTTTAACTTCGGTCACGATTAACACGGAGTCTCTGACGGTAAACCGGAAATCATAGGAAGCGTATTTCATGCCGTAGACACGGGTGGGATCATCATGATAAGAAGGCCGCGGGTCGTACTTGAGAAGTGCGACGGCGGCTTTTACTATATCCTCGGATAAGCCTTCTCTGAGTTCAGTCGGGAAGATTACCTCCAGAGTGTCGCCAATATGGGCATCGGCAAATCCTCCCTTTGCATCGGGATGGGAATCCGTATAGGGAAGATAGGGTTTGATATCAAGAATGCCCGTACCGTGACGCAGATCGGCTCCGGCTACGTATATCAGGGGTCCTCTGTCGGAATCGGTGATGTCTATCAGCCTGACGCATGACAAGCCTATGGGATTGGGGCGGTTGGGAGAGCGCGTGGCAAATACTCCCATACGGGTATTACCGCCCAGGCGCGGAGGACGGACCATGGGTGACCATTCCCCGGGATCGGTGTCTGAGTCTGTGTCAAAAGACCAGATGAGCCAGATATAACTGTAGTCTTCAAGGCCTTTAAGGGCATCGGGGTTACGAAAGTGCGGCTCGAATACTATCGTAGAGATGACTTCTTCGGCAAGTCCGCTCTGCCTGGGGATGCCGAACTTATCCGACATATCATTCTCAATGTGTGCTATCCTTGTCATAAGGTGCTCCTTAGATATGAGTAAAGAGAGATTCAAGCAAAGTATAACACAATTGAACATCAGGCATATATGGGCGCTGATAACACTCACAGCAGTCACTTTTGCACTCACCTTTCACTTCAATGACGGGTATTTTGAGCTGGGTGAAGAAAAATATCTGATATATATGCGGATCACCAGGTGGATGATACCGGTGTGGGTCGTACTGGTGATCGCATATCTGATCATGCATTGTCAAAAGCCGGATATTCCCGGCATGATCCGGAATATTTCCGTGACAGGATGGTTCATGATCCTGCTGGTCCTGGCCGGAGCGATATCTACTCTTACGAGTGACTTCCGTGAGGTGTCGTTATGGGGGCACGACGGATGGCATATGGGTTTTATAGTGCAGCTGATGATGATCATATGCTGTCTGATGGCCGCGGATCTTTTTGCAAACGGCAGAAAAGGTATGCAAATGGTCATGCTGGCAGCAGGGTTGACCATTTCAACGGCAGCACTGGTATTGGGGATCATCAACCGCTTTTCCATATATCCGTTCAGGATGTGGGGGCAGGCGGAGGATTTCATATCCACCCTGGGTAATATAGACTGGTTTTGCGGATACTGGTGTGTATGGATGGGCGTCGGATGCGGACTGTTTCTCTGTGCCGGCAACAGCATAGCCCGGTTCGTTTCGGGAGTCTATGTATGGATATGCGGTGTGGCAGGCGTATGTTGCGGAGCCAGCTCCTGTTATCTGGCGTGGGGAGCGGTGAGTTTTGCGGCATTGCTCTGGGCACTTAAGGATTCGGACAGGTTGATGAAGCTGTGTGACATGGAGATATTGATGCTGGCGGCTCTTCCCACAGTCAGACTGATGGGAGCACTCAGACCGCATCGTATGTGGTATGATTCGGCCTGGCTCAAGGAAGTCTCATACGGAGATGCCTGGATGAAGCCATTTATTATCGGGGTTGTGCTTTTTTCCGTTCTGAAGGAGGTATACCGGAGCAGGAAACGTGACAGGAGCGGTATCAGATCATTGCTTACCGGAATATCCTGCGGCGGTTTCATCGCCGTGGTACTGCTGATCATATTAAACAGCAGTATAGATGGAGGTCTTTGGCCGGTACGCGGCATGAACATATTTACATGGGGCGTGAATTGGGGCAACGGTCGCGGAGGCATATGGCTCGTAAGTGCAGAACTGATCCGGCGGATGATGCCCTTCAGGCTATTCTTCGGGGTGGGATGTGACTGCATGTGTTCGTATGCTTACTCCATGGAAGATATAGTGACCACACTGAACAGGTATCTGGGTCGGGTCTATCTTACCAATGCACATAATGAGCTTCTGTCGATGCTGATTAATGAAGGTATTACCGGTGCTGTGGCATATTTCGGCATACAGATATCACATATCGCGCGCTGTGCCAAAGTGCTGGATCACCCGGAAGAGGGAGAGCCCGGCACATACACCGGAGATCACGTATATGACGGACTTCTGCTCGGCTCCGTTTTATCGGTTGCCGGATACATTGGTATAGGTTTAGTCGGATTTATGCAGATATTGTCTACACCATTCCTTTTCATGATCATCGGAATGGCTATGGGCTTGATAAATAGAAAGAATAATAATAGAATGTAGTTTATTCGTAAAGAGCTAAATCACAGACAGGGAGAAAAACAATGGCTGACAAGAAACTCGTAGAAGCTATCACATCGATGGAGGAAGACTTCGCACAATGGTATACGGACGTTGTCAAGAAGGCTGAACTTATCGATTACACCACGGTTAAGGGATGCATGGTCATCCGACCTGCAGGATATGCCATCTGGGAGCTTATACAGAAGGATCTGGACAGGCGGTTCAAAGAGACGGGCGTATCCAACGTATATCTGCCCATGTTTATTCCGGAAAGCCTGCTCAATAAGGAGAAAGACCACGTGGAAGGTTTCGCACCCGAAGTGGCCTGGGTTACTTACGGTGGACTGGAGCCTCTTCAGGAGAGACTCTGTGTGAGACCGACATCCGAGACTCTGTTCTGTGATTACTATAAGAATGTTGTACAGTCCTATCGTGATCTGCCGCAGGTATGCAATCAGTGGTGTTCGGTAGTACGCTGGGAGAAAGAGACCAGACCGTTCCTTCGCAGCCGTGAATTCCTGTGGCAGGAAGGGCATACAGCACATGCTACTGCCGAGGAAGCTGAGGAGAGAACCCTTCAGATGCTGGATGTATATTCATCCTTCCTTGAGGAGACGCTTGCCATCCCGGCGATCAAGGGTCGTAAGACCGATAAGGAGAAGTTTGCAGGCGCGGTAGCGACATATACCGTTGAGGCACTTATGCATGACGGAAAAGCTCTCCAGTCGGGAACCAGCCATAACTTCGGAGACGGATTTGCCAGGGCTTTCGGTGTTCAGTTCACGGATAAAGACAATACCCTGAAGTACGTACATCAGACTTCCTGGGGAGTGACGACCAGACTGATAGGTGCCGTGATCATGGTTCACGGGGATGATTCGGGGCTTAAACTTCCGCCTGCAGTCGCACCTGTTCAGGTATTGATAGTGCCTATCCAGCAGAAAAAAGAGGGTGTGCTGGATAAAGCATATGAGATGAGAGACCGTATACTTCGTGCATCGGATAACTCAGTACGAGTGAAGGTAGATGATACGGACAAGTCTCCCGGATGGAAGTTTTCCGAGCAGGAGATGCGCGGGATACCCATGCGTATAGAGATAGGTCCCAAGGACATGGAGGCCGGTAAGTGCGTGATCGTACGCAGGGACACCGGTGAAAAGATTGAAGTGGCTGATACCGAGCTTGAGACCAGGGTTCAGGAGCTGCTTAAAACCATACAGAAGGATATGCTCGAAGCAGCCCGTGTTCACAGGGATGCACATACATACAGTGCAGCAGATATGGATGAATTCAGGAAGATTTTTTCCGAAAAAGCCGGATTCGTCAAGGCTATGTGGTGCGGTGAGCAGGAATGCGAGGATAAGATCAAGGAAGAATTGTCCGTAACCAGCAGATGTATGCCGTTTGAACAGGAACAGATAAGCGACAGATGTGTTTGCTGCGGTAAGCCCGCCAAGCATATGGTTTACTGGGGAAGAGCTTATTGATCGGGAACGATGATATCCACTGCACGGGGATGAACGATGATCTCGGCAGAGGTATGTTCACCGCCAAACTCTCCGTCGCGTGTCCATCTGACAGGTTCGGATGATTCAAAATATACGTGTTTACTTTTGAAAGTGATTATATTGGCAGAGTCCATTCTTCTGTCGACCATGGCTCGCACTATATCCGACAGCTCTATAGGGGTTGTCGGATTTTTTATCAGTGTTACTTCATGAAAACCGTCATC
Source organism: uncultured Lachnospiraceae bacterium (assembly GCA_946620235.1). Lineage (GTDB taxonomy): Bacteria > Bacillota > Clostridia > Lachnospirales > Lachnospiraceae > XBB2008. The sequence goes on from CAMONC010000011.1 coordinate 29,504, forward strand.
CAGGAGAACGTGATGGCCGGTTATACCTTTAAACCCGCCAACGGAAATGGAGTTTGTGACCATTCCGTAGATGAAATCATCCTCTATTTCGCCATCTTCCCATTTTACATGCATTTGATAAGCCCTGATGGTAGGCAGGGATTTGATCGCTTCGAGGATATATGCGGAATATCCGAGCGTATTCTTGATGTTTTGGGGAGTAGCATAGGTTACTTCGGTAAAAATACCGAATGCAGCCACATATACGTAATAGCCTCCGCATAGCTCACCGACGTCGCTTTTGAATATGTGTCCGTCGGTGATCGCTTTGGCAGCAGGCAGCATAAAACCCGGTATCCTGAGTGATTTGGCGAAGTCGTTGGTACTGCCAGCCGGGATATAGCCGATAGGAATCACCGTGCTGCTCTGCATCATTCCGCTTACGACTTCGTTCAGGGTCCCGTCACCGCCGGAGCATACGACCAGATCATAATCAGCCCCCCGGTTTTTTACGGCGTCTGCGGCATCGGTGGAACTCTGAGTGGGATGTGCGGTCACTTCGTAGCCGGATTTAACGAAGATATCTATGATGTCGAGCAGATTTGAACGGATCTGCGCTTTTCCGGAATGCGGATTGTATATAAAGAGTAGTTTCATAGGTGTAGTATAGCATGAAAAAATGAAAAGATGACTTTAATTAAGAGTCCCGTAGTGGTAAAATGTGTCGTGTGCGGGGCTTTCGCCCTGCGGACGTTCATAAATCTCACATTCAGGAGGATCAGATATGTCATTAGTTACAACAACCGAAATGTTTAAGAAGGCATATGACGGCGGTTACGCAGTAGGTGCTTTCAACGTTAACAACATGGAGATAGTACAGGGTATCACTGAGGCAGCCGGCGAGTTGAACAGCCCTGTTATCCTTCAGGTTTCAAAGGGAGCACGTGCTTACGCCAATCATACCTATCTGGTTAAGCTGGTAGAGGCTGCTGTAGAGGAGAATCCTCAGATCCCGATAGCTCTTCACCTTGATCACGGTGATACTTTCGAGCTTTGTAAGTCATGTATCGATGGTGGATTTACTTCCGTTATGATCGATGCTTCCTCCAAGCCATTTGAGGACAATATAGCTCTGACCAAGCAGGTAGTTGAGTATGCACATGCAAACGGCGTAGTTGTAGAGGCTGAGCTCGGTACTCTGGCCGGCATCGAGGATGAAGTCAAAGTAGAGGCAGGTCACGAATCATATACCCGCCCCGAAGAGGTTGAGGAATTTGTTGACAAGACAGGATGTGACTCACTTGCTATCGCAATCGGAACATCTCACGGTGCTTACAAGTTCACTCCGGAACAGTGTACCAGAAACGCTGACGGCATCCTTGTTCCCCCTCCGCTTCGTTTCGACGTGCTTGAGGAGTGCATCAAGAGACTGCCCGGCTTCCCGATCGTTCTTCACGGATCTTCATCGGTTCCTCAGGAATTCGTTAAGATGGTAAATGAGCACGGCGGAAAGATGCCCGATGCAGTAGGTATCCCGGAAGAGCAGCTCCGTCAGGCAGCTAAGCTGGCAGTATGCAAGATCAATATCGACTCCGATATCCGTCTTGCTATGACCGGTAATATCCGCAAGTACTTCGATGAGCATCCTGATCACTTCGATCCTCGTCAGTACTTAAAGCCCGCTCGTCAGGCAGTTAAGGACATGGTTGCTCATAAGATCAAATATGTTCTGGGATCTGACGGAAAAGCCTGAATACAGACCACGATATAAACCATGGAGGCTTGGGATATTCACAATTTGTTTACATTTAATTAAAAACATGTTAATTGAACAAACATTTTTTCGACAAATGTTACCTATAGAATAAAAAATGTAAACAAGATAATTCCCAAGTGGTTTACAGATAAAACTTTTTCATAATAAATGCCAGATGACTTGACCAAGTCATCTGGCATCCTCCCTTTTATGGGGACTTTTTTATTCGTATATCACAAATCCAAAGTCCATTCCACCAGACCGTCATTTAATTCTCTGCCGGGAGTCATGTTAAGTTTCCTGCAGAGATTCTGAGATATATTGTTATCATGACGCACTCTGGCTGTTACGCGATCCACGCCATTCAACGTACGGGCATAGTCAATTATCGCGGTACAAGCCTCATAAGCGTATCCCTGTCT
>CAMONC010000012.1 GCA_946620235.1 uncultured Lachnospiraceae bacterium
CTTAAGCTGTCTCTCGATGATCTCCTCTACCAGATCGATGGATACATACATATCGGTGCTCACCTGCTCGGATCTGATGATGCTGCCTTTAACAGGGATGGTCACTTCTATCTTCTGATCCATACGCTCCACGCTGAGTGTTACATGAACCGTGGTATCTTCCGAAAAATACTTGTCCAGCTTGCCGAGCTTATCCTCCACAGCGCTCTTGAGACCGGGGGTTACATCAATATTTTTGCCTACTATTACAAATTTCATATGCATCGCCCTCTCTTTCGATTTATTTGGTTCAGTATGAGGCTCCGAACCATATCGATATATAAATAATACCACATGCGATGGTTATTTCCAACTGACGTAAGGCAACGTTCGAATTAAACGTTGAACCTCGTTTTCTGAAAATAGCGTGAAAAATCGAGGTTTTTTTTGAACATTCATAAGTCAAGAGCTTATCAAAAATAAGAAAAATTTTCGTGATAATTCACAAGAACGTGTGTTCGACAGTTTCCATAAAACGATGTGAAACATGTTTCACATTTCGGTGGATAATGTGGATAACTTCGTGTATAAGTGGCATTTCCCATAAATACGTTACAGTGATTGTGGATAACTTCTGCTATTCCATAATATGTCACATTTCGAAGTCACATAAACCTTTGTGAATAATATACAAAAGGCGCAGCCGTTTTCGGCTGCGCCCTGAAAGAAATCTGATTAGAATATTCTTCTGATGGAAAGGATCGAACGGTAGCTTGCGCTGGATACGATAATACCGGTTCTCGAAGTGGAAGCATGTACTATCTGTCCGTTACCCGCATACAGAGCTACGTGACCTGAGTAGCAGATGATATCACCGGGCTGAGCTTCTTCGAGTGATCCGACCGTAGCGCCCACGCTTCTGTCAGCTGCGGATGAATGAGGCAGGCTTACACCGAAGTTATTGTATACGCTCATTACGAATCCCGAGCAGTCACATCCGTTGGTCAGTGAGGTTCCGCCGTATACATACGGATTTCCTACGAACTGCATAGCGAAGTTGATAACGTTCTGTCCGGTACCGCTGCCTGCAGGAGCATAATTGCCGGTATCGACATACTTGCTGCCGCTTGAAGAGCTTCTGGAAGCTGCTGCCTTCTGAGCTGCCTTACGTTCTGCCTCTTCCTTCGCAAGTCTGGCTTCCTCTTCGGCTTTGGACTCAGCCTTAACGAACTCGGTTGAAAGATCCACATAGTCGGTTGAAACGTATCCGTCACCTTCCTCTATGTTTACCTTGACCCATCCGTCAAGTTCTTCTACAACGATCAGTTCGTCCTCTATAGGCACCATACCGATAACAGAGCTCTCGGTAGTGGCTTCTTCTCTAACATACAGGGTAGTGGTATTGACCGTAGCTATACGGGTACCTACCTTACGTGCCAGCTCTACGGCATCCTCGCCCGTCACACAGAACTCGCCCTTTACATATCCCTCTACGGAACCGGATGAGATCTTGTACCATCCGTCCTTCTCTTCTATGAAATTACCCACCGAATTGTTATAGAGTTTACCGACTATCTCGCCTTCCTCACTCGGCAGATCTCTGACATTGACATAATTGGTAACCTGAGCGATGACCAGATTCTGGAAACCTTCATCCTCATCATCCTCGGTACCCGATGCAGCCTTCAGGTCATCGGTATAACCTTTTGATACGATGATCGTATCCTGGATAACCTTGCCGGATGTGCTCTTAACTTCTGCAGTTTCCGTTTCCGCAACAGCTGACATCGTGCTCGCATCAACAAGAGCCGATGTTTCCTGTGACTCTTCCGACATGCCTACCAGGCTGCTCTCGGATCTGATATCACCGAGTACATTCTCTGTGGTAGTTTCCTCTTCGGCAGTTGCACTGCTCTGATCGGACTCCTGCTGAAGTTCGGAAAGAGACTTCACATTGGTCCCCATCGCAAATCCTATACCTGTAGAAGGAAGCACATCTTTGGTGGATCTGGCTGCCTGAGCATCTATTGTCACGGATGAAACCGTAAGTGCTCCTGCCATCACATATGCTGCTATTTTGATAATTTTTTTCTTCATATAATCCTTACAAATGTTAAGTGAATTGTTACAATTTTGTTACGCACAGTAATAAATGTAACATCTCCGTTCACATTTGTCAATACTTTATCCTCATTATGTAAACTGCCGGCCAATCCGTTTGGGGATCTGCCCGGCAGCCTGTTTGTCAGCCTGTAAGTTAATGTTCTCTAAGAAAAGCTTCCGCACTTGTCACGGCACATGCCCCATCCGCTACCGCAGTGATGACCTGACGGAGCGTCTTGGTCCTGACATCACCCACCGCATAAACGCCCGGTGCGGATGTGCGGCAATCCTCACCTGCGATGATATATCCTTTTTCATCCAGATCGCATAATCCGTCGGCAAGATCCGAATCGGGCTTCATGCCCACCGCGATGAATACTCCCGACGCGGGCACTTCGCTCTTTTCCCCCGTTTCCTTATTATGTATGCGCAGAGATTTAACAACTCCGTCGCCTGTCACCTCATCCGGAATGCTGTTCCATGCTACGGTTACGTTTTCTTTTGCGAAGAGAGCGTCCTGAACGGATTTGGCTGCTCTGAGCTCGTCTCTTCTGTGGACCAGCGTCACATGAGAGCAAAGGCCGGCCAGATATACGGCATCCTCGACCGCCACATCGCCGCCTCCTATCACCACGGTATCCTTGTTACGGAAAAATGCACCGTCACAGGTCGCGCAATACGACACACCGCGTCCGGTAAACTCTTCCTCACCGGGAATGCCAAGCTTCGATCTGTGTGCACCCATGGCGAATACCACCGTTTTGGTCTTATACTCGCCCTTAGCTCCGCTCACAATATATATACCGTCCCCGGCACTGACAGATGATATCTCATCCTCCGCAAACTCAGCCCCCATCTTCTCGGCATGCCTGCGGAAAGTATCGCCCATCTCAAACCCGCCTATACCCGGCAGGCCCAGATAATTGTCCACCTCAGTGGTATTTACGATCTGACCGCCGGAAAGAGGATTTTTCTCCACAACCAATGCATCTATACCTGCTCTGGCAGCATACAGTGCACATCCCAGTCCGGCCGGACCGGAACCTATTATCAACATATCTCTGATTTCGCTCATGTAAAACCTCCGTCTATTGTGATCACCTGCCCCGTCAGATAAGCGGGAGCACCTGCAAGAGAAAGCGCCAATGCGGCCACCTCGGACGGAAGCCCCAGTCTGTCTGCAGGAATGTCCTCTATGATACCTGCCATTTCTTCGGTGCTCAAATGTCTGTTCATTTCGGTGTCGATCACACCACAGGCGATGGCATTAACCTGTATATTGCTTGTTGCCACTTCCTTGGCCAGAGCTTTTGTGAAGGCATTCAACCCGCCTTTGGATGCGGAATATGCCACCTCCATCGACGCTCCGGTCTCTCCCCATATCGATGATATATTGATGATCCGGCCCCTTTGCTCCGGTATCATAAACTTCAGTGCAGCTCTGCATGTCAGAAAAACGGAATCAAGATTCACGCTCTGGATACGCCTCCACTCATCAAGGCTCATATCCTGAAGCAGACCTATATATGAGATACCCGCATTATTGACCAGCAGATCGAGTCCGCCTATCTGCTCAAACAAAGTATCCACGGCCGTCTCATCCGACATGTCCGCTTCTATGGGGGTAACATTCACGGCATAAGCCGATGAGATACCGTCAGCCACCTGTCGCAATAAATCAAAAGTCCTGTCACACGTCAGATACAGATCGTATCCCTCGCGTGCCAGGGCTTCCGCAATAGCCTGTCCTATACCCCGGGATGCCCCGGTAACCAATGCTTTCATATACAACTCCCGCCGGTACATATTAGCCCGGCAATCAATCATTTTCTATCTCGCGGTTTTCTCGGATCTTCCATACAGAATGGTAATGTCCCTGATCGCATCACTCAGTTCATCTGTCAATGCATCCGGTGACATGCGCCATACCCAGTTTCCGCCCACGGTAGACGGCATATTGATACGTGCCGTGTTGTCGAGCCCGAGATAATCCTGCATGGGAATGATACACGTCTCGGCCACGCATGAATGTGCTGCCCGGATCAGAGCTTCCCGTATCTGAGAACGTCTCTTCACGCCCAGATATTTCATCGCAAATCTCACATCACGCGGGGATGCGGAACGGATCCAGCCCTCAACGGTATCGTTGTCATGAGTACCTGTATATACCACACTGTTGGATGTATAGGCGTGCGGCAGATAATCGCTGGGCTCTCTGTGATCAAATGCAAAAAGCAGGACCTTCATGCCGGGATAACCCGTCTTCTTAACAAGCTTGAGAACGGTATCCGTAAGGAAACCCAGATCCTCGGCTATGACTTCTCTCTTGCCGAGTGCATCCTTCATAACCTTGAAGATATCATATCCGGGTCCCTGCTCCCAGTGACCGAACTCCGCGGTCGGATCGCCGTACGGTATGGAATAGTACTCGTCAAAGCCTCTGAAATGATCTATACGGAGCACATCATACAACCTGTAACAGTATTCAAATCTCTGTATCCACCATTTATAACCGGTCTTTTTATGATAGTCCCATTTATACAGGGCATTGCCCCACAGCTGCCCGGTAGCCGAGAAAGCATCGGGCGGACAACCTGCCACACCTATGGGACGATTGTCCTCATCCAGCTGGAAAAGTTCGGGATGCGACCACGTATCAGCGGAATCAAAAGCCACATATATCGGAATATCACCCACTATCTTTATGCCACGCTCATTGGCGTAGTCCTTCAGCTTATTCCACTGAACCGAGAACATATATTGCTGGAACTTATAGAAGCCGATCTCATCGGCATACTTACCGGTATACTCGGCCACAGCCTTCTTACTGCGGAGTCTGATGTCTTCATCCCACTCTATCCAGCTGGCTCCGCCGAACGAGTTCTTCACCGCCATGTAGAGTGCATAATCATCAAGCCAGAAAGCATTTGCCTTTATATAGTTCTTATAGTCCGGATCGGATGCGATCCCGCTCTTCTCATATGCCTTACGCAGAAGTTTGAAACGGGTATTGTATATATGCTCATAATCTACAGGGGCATCATCCGCTCCGGAGTACGTTGCCGCACACTCCTTGTGAGTCAGCCAGCCTCTCGCGACCAGCTCATCGGGATCTATGAAATACGGATTACCCGCAAAAGTCGAGAAAGACTGATAGGGAGAATCTCCGTATCCGGTGGGGCCAAGCGGCAATATCTGCCACAGTGACTGCTCGGCACGTGCCAGGAAGTCAACAAACCTGTATGCTTCTTTTGAAAAAGAACCTATCCCGTACGCTGACGGAAAGGCGGTTATGGGCATAAGAATACCGCTGCGTCTCATCTGCTGTAACCTCGGAAATCAAAGATATTTGGTGATACGGTCCATATTTGTGACCAGGGAATCTATCTGCCCCGACAGCTCACGGATATGCTCAGCCGATCCGCTGACTTCCTCCGTGCTCGCTTCAACCGTCTCGGCTATCCCGGCCACTTCGGCCGTGATGCTCTTGACCAGAGTGCGAAGCTCTACTGCCATATGACTGACTTCAGTGACTATCTCATTTATGTAAGATGCATCCGAACTATACTGCTGACCTGATGCCACGAAGCCCTCATAGTCGGGCATAACGTTTTCATTTACATACTTGACCATATTGTCGGAGCTCTCTATGAGTCCGCTTACAGCCTTGACCACCATGCTGTTGACATTCTGTATATCATTGGCGGCCACTCTGGAATGATCGGCCAGCTCTCTGATCTCATCCGCAACCACTGCAAAACCTCTGCCGGCTTCACCCGCACGCGCCGCCTCTATGGAAGCATTGAGTGCAAGCAGGTTGGTCTTGCTGGATATGGCCAGTATCTCTTTGGTCAGAACATTGACCTGCTCCACGCTCTTCGACTCTTCTATGGAGTTGTTGAGCTCGACCAGGATCTCACCCATCACATCGGATGTGTTCTGCATATTCTTCTCGGCATTCGACTTCATCTCATCCGCACGCAGACTCATCTGCGATGCATAGCTCAAGAGATCCTCAGATGCCTGTGCGAGCTCTATGACATGATCTCCGACCGCTTTTACATCCGAATTCACAGCCGCTGCCTTGTCGGAAACCTGATTCATCGAAGACTCCAGTTCCCTCATCTCCACAGATGCCATATTGGAGAACTCGTTGGCCGTATCAATATTCTCACGCATGGATCCGAAAATGCTGTCTCTCTCGGACTTATTGCGCGCTGCACGAGCCGCTTCCTCCTCTGCCCTGGCGTTAAACTCTGTCTCTGCTACTTCTGTTTCTTTCTTTGTGAAAAACCCCATGTAGTCCCCCCGGTCAATCTGTAAAGTAGTGTAACATTATAAGTATAACCTATATCTATTGCATTTGCATCTGATTAGAGTTCTGTTTTTTGGCTTTTCTCTCTGCTCTCGTGGAGACTCTGACCACTATGATCACGATCAAAGCCACCAGCAATACAACGGCGATCACGATCACCACAGGATCCTTGATCATCTTCAGAACCTGCGAAGCGGGAGTGATTCCGGCATACTCTCTGACGGCTATGCTGATATCCTCTATCACTCCGTCCTCAAATATATCCGGCAGTCCCACGTCTGCAAGAGTCTCTCTGAACGGGATCTCTCCATGGTATGTTGTCAGATTCATATAACAGTCGATCGCCGCATCCCTGTCATGCTCGGACATGGCCAGGATATCCAGTGCGGCAAGCGCACTTGTGCAGTAGGAAATGTAATACATCGGCTGTTCAAAAGTGTGATTGATCTCAGGCCAGTAATATACCTCCGCGCTTTCGGAAGTATAATCATTTCCGTATTTATTGGAGATCTCGCAGAACATTTCGTTCAAAACATCCGCGTTCAGCTCACCGTCATAGGTAAATGCACGATACTGAAATTCATCATAGATACAGCCGCTTATGACACTTTCGGTCATATTGGACAGGACATCATTGACAACAGCGTCCTTACAGCCGCTTCCGTATATCTCATCCGCATAATCCAGACACAGAAGCTCGAGACCCTGAGACTGTATCTCACTGACATCCGTATTATGCACGCTGGTGAGCGCATGCATCTCTTCATTGTGGAACATCTCATTATAGTGTCCGAACTCATGGATCACAGTCTCTATATCATTCCAGTTGCCGTAGGGCTGATCAAATATGAAAGGGGCGCCGTAAGTATACAGCGTGATCGTATAACCGGTTTCCATCTTGGACGGTGAAGAATCCATATCATAAAGGCCGTGATTCCTCATATAATCCCAGGCATAACGCAGATCCGGGTGGATACGTTCTATAACTGGCTCAACCCGGTCCATCCTCTCATCTGCCGTCAGATCCATGTTCATGAGCTTGAAATTGTATACTTCCTTCGAAGACAGTTCTTCACTGAGGGGAACTATATAGTCCTGTACTCCGGTATATATCGCCTGTACATCTTCAGAGGTATAGTCTCTGTTAAAAACCAGCTCATACGTGTAGTCGGCATAATTGTCATACCCGTTGATCTCGGCTACCCTGTTACGGTTACGCACTATTTGGGTATATATCCGAGCCATCTGCCCGTTACGTGCTTTGTAGATGGCAGTAACGATCCGCCTGTATCCGTCCTGATCGAGCGAATAGTCGCTCATAAGCTTATCAAGGTTCCAGTCTTTACCGTCCACATCCACGTGAGTATCGGATATCAGGATCTTCTCATACTCCTGTTGAAGCTTCTGATATTCCAGATCCAGCTGTTTCTCCTCATCAGTCATATCCTCATACTCCAGCAGATCCTCCACCAGATACTCGTCATCTATATGCGCCTTCAGAGCATCTCCGGCATCCGACTTAAGCGCTTCTCTGATCAGTTGCAGTGCCCTGTCACTCATGTCGTTTGCAAATTCCAGCATTCTGTCGCTCAGCTCTGCATACTCTTCATTATTGATATCAAGGTTATGCCTGATGTCGTTCAATGTATACTGGGTGGATACATGGTCGAAAAGAGCATTCATTTTATCATATCCGCTCACGACAGCAGCTTCGTCTCCGTCCTCCACAGCCTGCTCGTATTGATCGAGGAATGTTTCCACGGCATCCTCATCGACCCACTGTATCTCCATGTCCGAGAAATTGACATCTGCGTGGTACTCGTTTTCGATGTTGTAATAATCTCCCGTACTGCCTTCCGCATATGCGATATCCGCCGATGATAAAACAGCGGTTGTCAATATCATCACGGACAGTATCATATGTAAGTATTTTCGTATTTTCCTGTTCATGCCGATCTCCGTAATAGCTTGTCAAAAGCCGATAATACATATAGAATCATTTTATCTTCAATAATTCACAGAGGCAAGAGATTATGAACTTCGATATACCTGCTCCGAAAGAAAAAACTCCCTCAGAGGGAGCAGATAAAAAAACAATACAGACCTCTCCGATCACCTCCGATACCAGAATGTCGGTGTCCGGTATCCTGCACAGAGGAGACAAAAGGTCTGTATGCGTAATGATCGAAACGGATTCATCTCATGCCGAGATCAGAATGCCCGAAGGGGAAATCCTCTCAGTAAACGGTTATACCGATGAGGAAACCGAGGAAATCCTCGCTTATCTGACCGAAAATATGGATGATATCATGAATGCCGCCAGGGACGTTAATCCCATGAAAGCATTCATGAAGTGATCTCATCCGTATCTGTATCTTTTATTCTTTGGACTTGCTCTTGGAGAGAGTCAGAGCCCGGTCAAACTCATCCAGGATCTCCTGCTCCGGTTCGGGAGTAAGCAGACTCACTGCCACACATAATACCAGTCCTACGATAAATGCGGGAAGCAGCTCATAGATACCCCAGATGCCTCCGAGAGGTTTGAGCAGATAGTGCCATATAAATACCATTGCACCGCCGCCGATCATACCTGCAATGGCACCCTGTCTGTTGGTACGTCTCCAGAAGATTGCCAGGATCATGACCGGACCGAAGGCACCGCCGAAGCCGGCCCATGCAAATGATACGATATTGAACACGTTACTGTCAGGATTACGTGCTACGAATACTGCAAAGATGGCGATCACTACCAGAGTGATACGTGCCATGAGTATGTTCTTTTTCTCATCCATTTTGATACCCAGAACTTCATGAAGGATATTCTCAGATATGGATGATGATGCAGCCAGAAGCTGTGAATCGCAGGTCGACATCGTACATGCGAGGATACCTGCCAGGATAACTCCGGCAAGCAATGCCGGGAATATGCCGAACCCTGCAAGCTTCTGAGAAATGATGATAACCGCTCTCTCGGCATCCGCAAGCTCTTCGATCGCACCGTAGTTCGCCATGGCGCGTGCCATGATACCGATGAAAATGGCTACGCCCATCGCAATGAACACCCAAACCGTAGCCACACGTCTGGAAAGTGCTATCTTCTCAGGCTTCTCTATAGCCATGAATCTGAGCAGGATATGAGGCATGCCGAAGTATCCGAGTCCCCACGCCATGGTGGAGATGATCGTGATAAATCCGCCATAGCTTACGGAAGCTCCGGTTGCATAATCGTTCATGTTGAATATGCTGATATATCCGTCAAGTGAGTTGGCGAAAGAGCTGACCTCATGTATGCCGCCGCACTGTGATACGCCGAAGCATACAACGGCGATCAGGGCTACGGTCATAACGATCGACTGCACAAAGTCGGTAGTGGATGCAGCCATGAATCCGCCCATGGCGGTATAAGCTATGATGATTATCGCACTGATCAGCATCGCTAACACATAATCTATATCGAACAGCGATGAGAACAGCTTGCCGCAGGCAGCGAATCCGGATGCGGTATAAGGTACGAAGAAAATAACTATTACGACTGCAGATATGCCCATCAGGACATGAGACTTATCACGGAATCTCTTCTCATAGAAATCGGGCACCGTGTCGGCATCAATGATCTCAGTGTAATATCTGAGCCTCTTTGCCTCCAGCAGCCAGTTTAAGTATGTACCGATCCCGAGTCCTATAGCGGTCCAGAAAGCATCGCACACACCCGACATATATGCCACTCCGGGAAGACCCATGAGCAGCCAGGATGACATGTCGGATGCTTCCGCACTCATCGCGGTCACATACGGTCCCAGCTTCCTGCCGCCGAGATAATAATCTTCAACCGTATTATTATCCTTGGCGAATCGCGCACCCAGGATGATCAGTACACCCAGGTATAAAGCAATAGAGATCATAATGTAGATGGTTGACATAACTTCGCTCCTTTTCTCACATTATTATTTTATATGTACTCTTCTGAGCAGACTCATAACGATCCTCCCCAGATAATACCGCATATAGATGGCTTTGGCTCTCACCTTCTGAAGCATCACCACTCCCGAAGACGGCCTGATGCCAACCCTTTTGTATGTTACCGAGCGCGTTTTGTATCTGTCAAGCTCTTCTTTGCACTCGTCGGGTTCCCATATCCTGCCTTTCCTGTCCATATAATGCAGGAAACTGTAGATATTCTGTTCCGACGCCCAGTAGCCGTCTGACACGTTGTATCTGGCCCAGTATTTGGGGGCTATGGCATACTTAAGCTCCGTGCTGGTCATTGCGGGAAAAACCGCAAAAGAGGAATTTGACAGGAGCAGATACCGCGCATTTTTGATTATAGCATAATCACGGCCTATATCATTGGTGATCGCTTCAAACTCGGGAAGGACCTTGTGCGCATTCTCAACTTCATCCGTGATGATGAGAAATCTCATATCCGGATTGATGCGGCGCATGTTGCGCACGCCCTTCATCCAATAGCTTCTTCCCAGGAAAAGTGCGGGCTCATTGCGATAGTCACCGCATCTCATATGTATGATGCACAGATCATCCGACGTATACTCGTGCGTGTCATGCTCAGGCTTCACCCTCAGCCAGTCACCGATCTCGGAGGAATACTTATCGAAATAACTCTCCGCCTGAAGATTGCCGTACAGAAGTGTATTGTCCGGAACTCCATGTATGCTGTCATCGGCCGCACTCACATAGATGCCGTGCATGATATCATGAGCCGATGTACCCAGATATATCCTGTCATCGGCATCATCAAAGCGCGACATGCTCTCCTTCATCTCCGGAGTGATATCCTCGCCGAGATCTATATCCATGAAGTACATGCCGCTGTCATCATGTATGTTATGTACGAAGTTCTCCTTCCCGGCTATGCCGAAAGGCACCCCTCGCTCAGTCGCTATGGCACGTGCAGTTACATAGGCAAAAAGCTGATTGCCAAGCCCCTGCCCTCTGTCAAGTTCCGTTCCTATCATTATTTCACCTTACCAGTATCGCACGTGCTCCGTGTTCCTTGACTTTAACCCGGATACTGCCGTCATAAGAAGATTCATACTGCGATACAATATCAGTACCTGTCACAGCACCCGTAAGTTCAAGTTCGGACAGAGGGATCTCGATCTCCGCATCGGGTCCGTCTGCGTTAAATACGGCAACATACTGCCCGTCATAACCCGAAGCTCCGTCAGACTTCATTGCCGTCCAGAGTATAATCTCATTCCCGCCTTCTTTATGTCTGAATACCTGATGTGCATGACGTGAGCATGCATGCATTTCCATCAGACCTTCGTTCGTCAGCAGGTTCAGAGTATATCCATCGTTCTTGGTCATCTCACAGCCTATCATCAGAGGTGATCTCATAATGCACCACAGTATCATCATGGTCTCCTGCTCCGACGGTGTAAAAGCGGTGCGGTAATCCGGATCATATACCTGACGGATTGCACCCAGCGGCAGCATATCCGCATCGGGGAAATGGTTGTGCCCCGTATGTATGCTCCACTTCTCGGCTCTCTCGAACATCGCGTACAGCAGTTTCCAGTCATCCCAGAAATCATCCGTGATACGCCACATATTGGCCACATCTTTATACAATTCGGATTTCTCGAGAAGCGCAGGGCCGGGAGATATCGAGAGTACCATATCACGACCGCAGGAGTGCAATGCCTCCGACAGCATTACCAGCTCCGATTCCTCGTGCGGCAGCTCTCTGCAGATATCATCACATTTGATGAAATCCACGCCCCATGATGCGTACAATGCAAAGATCGAATCATAATAAGCCCGGGCGCCTTCTTTCTCAGGATCCACACCGTAGTTGTCCGTATTCCAGACGCATATCGAGGCTGTCTTCGCTATATCGCGGGCACGTATCCCATCCGTACCGTATACGGGCAGATTACGTGTGACGGCCTGTCTCGGGATGCCTCTCATGATATGTATGCCGAACTTAAGGCCCAGAGAATGAATATAGTCTGCCAGCGGCTTAAAGCCGGCTCCGCCTGCTGCCGACGGGAATCTGTTCTCGGCCGGCATCAGTCTGCCATACTCATCCATGCATACATCGGCAAAAGGGTGATACTCATTGTTCACAGATCCGGGTTCATACCACTGTATATCGACCACGACATATTCATATCCGCTGTTCTTCAGATTGGCTGCCATGTAATCGGCGTTTCGCCTCACCGTATCCTCGGTAACTGCAGCACCGTAGCAGTCCCAGCTGTTCCACCCACGCGGGGCATATTTTAAATCAAGCATAATTAAACCCTTTCTGCGAATACGATCAAAGGTTATTCCGGTCAGCTTACGCTCGCGCTGCTTACTCGCTGGCAGCGGAACTAAGCTCGTGAAAAACCTCGCTAAGTACCGGCCGCTCGGAGGCCGCTGCCCGGAACCAACCTTTACTCGTATTCGCTGCTACGTTCTATTTCCTGTCACAGGAGGCTTCAGGTGCGTCGAAGCAGTCCCCTTTCGCATAAGGGCTCCCTATGTCGCACCTCCCGTGATGATAAGCAAACGTGAACGACTCCGCTTCCAGCACCGGATCGACCTTGAGCTTAAGTCTGCCTATCTCGCTGGATCCGAATCCGTCGAGCAGATTGACCACGTTCTCTATATCCGTCTCCGTGTATTTGATCTCTTTATCATTATTTACCATCAGTATTCTCCCTGATCACCTTCGTCTCCGGCAGATATCTGCACAGCATCGATTCAAGCTTCTCACTTTCGACAGGTTTCGTCAGATAATCCACGAACCCGGCGGCTATATACCTCTCCCTGGCTCCGGATACAGCATCGGCGGTCAGGCATATGATCGGAGTCTCCCGATTCGATCCGCCGTGCTGCTCACGGATCATATTCATGGCCTGAATACCGTCGGTGTGTGGCATGCGCTGATCCATGAATATCACATCATATACGGTATCCATGGTCAGACGGATGGCCTCTCCGGCACTGCGGGCGGTATCTATCCGCACCTGCGTTTTCTTCAACAATTCCTTGAATACAAGCAGGTTAAGGGCAGTGTCGTCTACTACCAGTATCCTGGCTTCAGGTGCCGTGAAGCTCTCTTTATAGCTCTCTATCTCACGGGCTTCGGGTATCTCGACACTGTAATCGCCTATAGGATTATCCCCTATAACCTTTTGCGGGAGTTTGACCGTAAAAGTCGATCCGACACCGTACGAGCTCACCAGATCAATCCGGCCTCCCATCATGACTGTCAGGTCATAAGTTATAGCCAGTCCCAGACCTGTCCCTTCGATGGTTCTGGTCTGATCCATATCCACCCGTTCAAACTGCGAGTACAGTTTTCCCTTGTCTTCTTCGCGTATTCCTATACCGGTATCCGAGACTGCGAAAGTCAACAGTATCTCGTCATCCGCCAGTTTTATGGTCTCATCATCATCGAGGTCAGCCTTGCGGTATCCCTCCACTGTAAGGCTTACATTACCTTCCCGTGTATATTTGACCGAATTGGTCAGAAGGTTGGTGACTATCTGTCTGATCCTGACTTCATCACCATACAGATCATCCGGAAGTTCCTTATCGACGAAGATATCGAATTCAAGTCCCTTTTTCTCGGCACGGAAACGGATCATGCTGTTCAAATCGTTCAGGAGCTTACTGAGATTGTAGTTATTCTCCACGATCTCCATATGTCCGGCTTCGATCTTGGAGAAATCCAGTATATCGTTGATTATGGAGAGCAGATTTTTGCCGGAGCTCTCTACATTGCGTGCATACGACGTGATCTTCTCGTTATCGCTCTCTCTCAGGATCATCTCGTTCATGCCGAGTACGGCATTGATCGGAGTTCTGATCTCATGGCTCATATTCGCCAGGAATTCGGATTTCGAATGATTGGCTCTGTCGGCTGCGATCCTGGCTTCTCTGAGTTCATCCATGGTCTGTCTGAGCTTACGGTAATCTGGGGTCTCCACACCGAAGTAGAACAGGAACAGTCCGAGAGTAGCACCGACATAGTTAACCAGGATCGACGAGAATACAAGCTGGGCAACGATTCCGCCTATGGTCACGATGATACCCCAGACAGCAGTCAGAAACGCTCTCTTATTCAGAGCATTCCTGAAGCGAACAAAATAGACTATCGAATAGAGAATAAAGTACAACTCCAGAGCATATCCGAAGAAGTATCTGACCCATGGTTCCACCGCGGCAGACTCATGCGATGCATCAAACGAAGGCAGCTTATATATATACAATACCGCCAGCAGGATCGTCGCCACTATGAGCAGTATACGGTTGAAACGCTGGATATAGTTAAGTTTCTCTCCATCCTTATGGAAATAGCTTTCGATATACTGTGAAAAAAAACTGCAAACATAGATATTCGAAAGACACTGCAAAAGATATGTCAGATAGACTATCATCGGCGGCAGCGTCACGGAATCGGCACGTCTGACATATGATGTCAGGATCGTAAGCACATTACCGAAGAGCACTACAAATGCAAGCGCACCGAAGCTTCTGTTTCTGTCCTTCTCATGGCTGTCAACCATCCTGTACATCACGCACAGCATAAGGTTGAAGACCAGTGCAACTATGGACATATACATCCGGTGTATGGTTTCCAGTGTCGTCAGATCGCCCATCAGATTCCTCTTATCGCATCAACAGTTACAGTAACTGTATCATATCATATTTCAGGTCAGGTCGCGACTGTATCCGATCCTCCTGATCGCCAGCACACAAAGCACCAGACCTATCGGGAATCCTATTCCGGCCAGAACCCCTGTCCGAAGATTATCGCCGGCGGCCTGTGATACATTACCGACTATTGCCGGGCCCACGGATCCGCCCAGATCTCCCGCCAGAGCGAGCAGAGCAAACATTGCCGTACCGCCCTTCGGAATGGCTCTCGATGAAATACTGATAGAACCGGGCCACATGATACCTACGGAAAAACCGCATAAGGCACATCCGATCAGACCAAGGATCGGGAAAGGAGCCAGTCCCGCAAGCAGATAACATACCAGACACATCACCCCCGAAGCGATCATAAAGACCGAGAGATCGACCTTTTCCCCGAATCTGCCGTATAGCGTACGGCTGATACCCATGCATACGGCAAATCCGCACGGGCCTGCAAGATCGCCCACGGTCTTTGACACATGAAGCGCGGATTCCGCAAAAGCGGAAGCCCACTGCGCCATCGATATCTCCGATGCTCCCGCGCAGATCATCAGTATTATAAACAGCCAGAAAAACTTTGAAGCAAGCAGCTGCCCCATCGTCATGCTCTCCCCCTCTTCCACAAGCTTTTCTATAGGGCAGACAGCGAAGTTATATATATTGTAAAGCGGAACCAAAGCCCAGATCAGGGCAATAATCTTCCAGTGTTCCAGTCCGAACACCGTAAAGAACAATGTCGAGCCCAGGATAACGCCAAGCGATCCCCAGCAGTAGAACGAATGAAGCAGGCTCATCATGGATTCTTTATTCTCAAAGGGACATGCTTCGATGATGGGACTTGCCAACACCTCTATCAGCCCGCTTCCTATCGCGTATGTCACCACACAGATAAGGATCCCGATAAACGGGGACGGCATT
Source organism: uncultured Lachnospiraceae bacterium (assembly GCA_946620235.1). GTDB lineage: Bacteria > Bacillota > Clostridia > Lachnospirales > Lachnospiraceae > XBB2008. The sequence goes on from CAMONC010000012.1 coordinate 15,971, forward strand.
ATATCCGGGAGAAAGGAGAGTCCGGCAAGACCGCATCCGCAGGCTATTTCCGATACAACGATGCACGGCCGGTAGCCTATCCGATCCACAACCTTCGCGCAGATAAGATCGACCAGCAGCTGAGTGAAGAAGAAAGTCGTTGATATCAGTGCCAGACTGCCGAAAGATATCCCGTACTCCTTATGAAAAACCATATATAATAACGGAACAAAATTGGCGCAGATCGCCTGCGTGATAAAGCTCAGATAACAAGCCAGCAGCGTCTTTTTGTATTTTTTCTTTGTCTGCATATGCCTAGCCTTCCTTTTTGTCTTAAAATCAGTTTAATACATTTTATAAGAAAAAGAAAAATCCCGGAAGCACTATGCTTCCGGGATCTGTTCTGGTTGCTGCTTACCTGCCGCATATAATTCCGTTCATTTAACTATGATGTTATACTATCTTCCGGTAACCTGAAATCTGTCATAGGCAACTTTTCCGATCATTATCAAAAGAACCGACAATAAAACATAGATTACCGGAGAAGCCACATAGTTTGTAACAAAATGTCCACCAATACCTACAAGTCTGTGCTCCATTAAAGACCATATACTTATCTGGTTAGATGGCATCATACTCCTTAACTGTGCCGGAACGCGATACTGCGGAGGGATAAGTTCCAACTGGCTAAAAATAAACAGGCCAACCATGATCCCCATGACTGCAAGGCTGTTCTTGAATACTTCAGACATGGCCATGGCAAAAGTAGCGAAAAGAATTGCCGCTGTTACCATGACTATCATCTGGGTGAAAATGAACTGCCCAATAGTGAACGGATAAGCCGACAACGGGATCTCCAACTGCACCACGCCATCCATCCCATTAAGCCCATACAAAACAAGGATCAAAAGTGTCAGGAGTGCGGAAGATACAAGGCAGCAACCTATTACAACCGATAAGCCTGCTGCCATCTTTACAAAAAACGTTTCCCTGCGCCCATTTTTACAGCTGATCACAAGCTGGTCGGTTCGCTGTCTGTGTTCAACGGTAAAAACAGTGGACAGGCATAAAGCAGAGATCAGCATAATGCACATCAGTGTCAGTGTCATTCCCTGAGCAAGGTTTAAGCCTCCCTGATAAAATCTGTAAGTAAAAGGAGTTCCGGTTTTGGAATACTCTTTTTTCCACCACTGTAATTCCCCGTCAGTAAGTTTATCCTCATTCATCATGGAAAAAATAACTTCTTCTCTTGCCCTATACATCTCATCTGCCGAATAATCAGAGAGCTTTTCGCCGTCAGGAAGTATGTTGCTTTCCAGATCGGCTATCGGCTCATACCGGTTGTTCTCAGAAGTCCACCTCGTTCCATTATCCATAAGCCTGGGATACATCTCCTGCAAAAGAGAATCGTCTATCGCTGTACCATCCAGTATTATCTGAGACTCCACCATCTCTTCCGTAATATATATCTTGGGGATAAAAGCTTCTATGAGAATAAAAACAAATGCTACCGCCAGCATGACAACAGTAAGGCGGTTTTTCATTATTTTCCTAATCTCAAATCCATAGAGCTGCCCTAAATTCTTCATCACTCAAATTCCTCCATATAGAACTGCTCAAGATCTCCCTGTTCATCACTCCATGCACCTTCATAGATGATCTGACCATCACGCATCATCATCACGTTACTTGCTATATGCTCAATATCCGAAACTATATGGGTGGAGAAAAGAACTATCGTATCCTTACCTATCTCAGCTATCATATTTCTGAAACGAACGCGCTCCTTTGGATCGAGTCCTGCTGTCGGTTCATCCAGAATAAGGATCTTGGGATCATTTACAATTGCCTGTGCTATTCCTAATCTCTGCTTCATTCCGCCTGAAAAGGTTTTTATTTTCTTACCGGCAACATCGGAAAGACCGACCAGTTCAAGCAGTTCTTCGGTTTTCCTTTTTGCCTCTCTCTTATCAAGCCCCTTTAATGCTGCTATATACCGGACAAACTCCCTTGCCGTAAACTCCGGATAATAACCGAAATCCTGAGGGAGATATCCCAAAAGAGCCCTGTATTCTTCAGTATGTACCGGGATCCCGTCCGCTGTTATATCTCCGCTCGTAGGTTCAAGAATTCCCGTCATCATCCGCATCAAAGTTGTTTTGCCCGCACCATTTGCCCCAAGCAGTCCCGTTACGCCTTCTGTCAGATTAAAAGTCACCCGGTCTACTGCGATCTTGTTCCTGAATTGTTTACTTAATCTGTCGACTGATAATTTCATGCAAACTCCTCCACATTATTAATGGTTTTCCATTGTTCAAACGCAGTTATTCCCGCCAGAACAAGGACTATCAGAACACCGCAGTTTTCGATCACTTTTGTATAACCAAGTAGCAGGGCAGAGTCTGTGTTTTTTATCCAGAACATTGCTATAGCTATAGCAGCTGCTATGGCAAGTGACGCATATTCCAGCTTCCGCCCCCACACGCTTCGTTCCACCTGTAAGCTTATGCTCATAGTGATCAGATATGGGATCAATATGCGCATTGCTGTCAGCAGCGCCTTTCCTCCAAAAGCTGCTGCTATAACCGGAGATATAACGCATACGGTAAAAAGATAAACCAGCCCCAAAGCCAACATCCGTGCTAAGATCACACTTCTTAATGAAAACCGGGTTACCATTTCAATTTCGATCATTCCACACTTCCTGGATCTTCTCGTTTCAAGAACCGATATTGCAGCCAAAAACGGCATTATGACCGGAATCAGATCTTCTGTTTCCTCCATCTGCTTCCAGGACCCTAACAGAGCAAAGATCATTATCATCAGAGCAAATATCCATACTGCCCCTCTGATATACTGCACCTGTTGAAAAAGCATCCGGGGTGTGCTGACTTCACGTGGTCTGATATTCCTTAAGAATTCCTTTTTGTTTCCGGGCTCCGGTGCATCAAACGCTGCCTTCAAAGATTCCTTCCAGTCATTTTTCATGATCAACCGCCTCCAAACCAGCTCGAAGCTTTTCCTCAGCACTTTTCAGCTTCCTGTATAACGCAAACCTTGAAATGCCGAGGGTACTGCTGATAGTTCCCATTGACTCATTGTTTACATGTCGCAGTAACAGGATTTCCTGATCCTCTAACGGAAGCCCGGCTACAGCTTCCCTCACTGCAAGCCTTTCCTCAAGATTGTCATACTGCGCGCCGGCTTCTTCATAATCCTCCGGAAGTGTTTCGGTTTTCACCCGCCTGTACTCGTCAACACACAGATTCCTTGCAACGGTATAAAGATACTTTATTTCAAATACCTGCATGTTTCCTTTCCGGTTGATGCAGCGAAGGAAAGTCTCCTGGGTAATGTCTTCGGCAATAGTCCTGTCTTTTATTCTGAAATAAACATACCGGTATATTTTGTCGTAAGTTTTTTCCAGGTCCATGGATACCTTTTCAACCTCCCTTCATAATGATTAACGGTTGAGACTGTTAAAATGTGCGGACATTTTCAAATCTTTTAAGTTTACTCGCTATTTAAATATCTATTCGCTAATTCGCTTACAATCCTTGAATCCAGAACATCCAGCTCAGTCTCGAAAGTAAGTATCAAACGCTCGCCCGGCATGATCCCGTTCATTTGATAACTATTGAGCTTCTTTACTGCAGTTATGGCATATTCAGGCTTATCCATCATTCCTTCATGTTCCCAATAAATCTCTTTTCCAAGCTTTTTTGAAAAGAATGTAAAATCCGGATAGACCATTCCATACCCTGAAAGTTTCAATGGTTTTTCGTACTTATACAGGATATCGTTCCTGTAAAAGAAATCCGCAAGTATCTTCTCCGATTTTGAACGCACACGCTCTCCGTTTTCCGTATAGATTTCAGGCAGTCCTTCTTTGAAATCTTTACCCACATATGGTTCTGAATACCATTGTTCCTGTAATTGACTAAATGTTGGCTCTACAGGAGTAATAAGCTTCTGTCTCTCAGGATGAAGAGATGTAAATAATTGTTCAATCTCGTCATCATCATAATCCTTGAGGCACCTGGCAATATGTTTGGACCTTGCCTCGGCAGTCTTAAGCACCGCATCATTATATGACTTCTGAGCCAGTTGGCGAGATAGCTGTACATTCTCCCTTGGGATGTATTCACCATATCTGTCATTTACACACTGATAGTATCTGGTGACTCCATGATCTACCGATATACGAAGTCGTCCTTCGGGCGTTGCCGCCTTGCTTTCGCTGACATTAGCTATTATGCTCTGCAGATGCTTTTGCTCCTGTAATAGCAGTTCTCTTAATCCGTACAATAATATCCCCCTTTTCTTTTTTCTTTAAATTGGCAATCGGTAATACTTCTTTATTGAGATTATTTCCTCAAGGAAATCTTGAGTTGAATCTAATAGGAGTTGAATCAAATAAGAGTTAAATCATATAGGACTTTAATCAGAATAGGTCATATTTTTTCGATACATATGACTCATTTTGAATATTGATAGAATTGAAGTCATCCAGATACAAGTCTGAATTTGACTCATTATAAACAATGCCGGATTTGCAGTCAACAGATTTTAGCCAGGCAGTTGACTCATATCGAATAAACCATATTTGCGGTCAAGAACATAGCCATCACCGGTTGACTCAAATAGAGTAATAAAAGAATTGCGGTCATGGATAATCCTCAGGACTATTGACTCATTTTGAATACTGATAGAATTGAAGTCATCCAGATACAAGTCTAGATTTGACTCATTATAAACAATACCGGGTTTGCAGTCAACAGATTACAGCCAGGTAGTTGACTCATATCAAATAAACTAGATTTGCGGCCAACAATTCATCTGCAGCTGCTTGACTCAAACAGAAACCGGAAGCCCTGAAACAGGCTTCCGGTAAATGAAATCTTTGATGATTCTCGAATAAAGAAATACCGCTTCTGGTAACCCGGATGATTATCTCTTGCTGAACTGAGGTGCGCGTCTTGCGGCTTTGAGACCGTACTTCTTACGCTCTTTCATACGAGGATCTCTTGTTAAGTATCCTGCGGACTTCAGTGCCGGTCTGTAATCGGGATCCGCCTGAAGAAGTGCTCTTGCGATACCGTGACGGCATGCACCTGCCTGTCCTGTGTATCCGCCACCCTTAACGAAGATAACTACATCGAACTTATCCAGTGTCTCGGTAGCTACGAGAGGCTGACGAAGGATAACCTTAAGTGTCTCCTGTCCGAAGTATTCATCGATGTCTCTCTTGTTGATGGTGATATTGCCCTTTCCGGCCTTTAAGTATACTCTTGCTACGGAGCTCTTACGTCTTCCGGTTCCGTAGTAGCTTACCTGATTCTTAGCTGCTCTTGCCATTATCTGTCTCCTTTATCTATTCTTAAAACTCAAGAACTTCGGGCTTCTGAGCAGCCTGCTCATGCTCGGGTCCTGCATATACGTGAAGCTTGGTATACATCTTGCGACCAAGGGGTCCCTTGGGAAGCATACCCTTAACTGCCAGCTCAACCACTCTCTCGGGTTTCTTGGAAAGCATCTCGCGAAGTGTGGTCTCCTTCATGCCTCCTACATAATCGGAGTGATGATAGTAGATCTTCTGATCGAGCTTGTGACCTGTAACCTTAACCTTTGCGGCATTAACGATGATCACATAATCGCCGAGATCCTCGTGAGGAGTGAACTGAGGCTTATTCTTGCCTCTTAAAACCTTTGCTACTTCTGATGCCAGACGGCCGAGTGTCTTGCCATCAGCATCGACTACATACCATTTTCTCTCAATGGTATCGGGATTAGCCATGTAAGTCTTCATATCTGTCTCCTTATATCGCAGCGAAGCTGCGGATACATATCCTTTTGTTACTGTTCCGGTAACTTCGGGATGTCCGGGCCCGAAATCCACTCGGATAAGTGCGGTCGCTTCCATGTCCTCCGGGGCAATGGCTGACATATCCACAATCCGTCACAAATATAGAGTTTACCTCCCCCGACAAGTCATGTCAAGAGGAAAAGCGCATTTCCACGTAGTTTAACGCTGTCGGCCGGTCAGTTCTATTTTTTCCAGGCATAGTCCGCATGCGGGAAGCGTGGGTCCGCTCCGGGCTCGGTCTCGGGATTCAATGATATCCGATATGTCAGCCGGGGCGATACGTCCTCTCCCGACCTCCAGCAGAGTACCTGATATGATACGCACCATATTATATAGAAAACCAGCTCCGGTCACATATATGTCGATGTACGGTCCTTTTTCTTCTATATGAACATCGTATACCGTGCGGACCGTCGTCTCAGCCTGGGATCCGGCAGCACAGAATGCGGCGAAATCGTGCTCTCCGGTAAATCCCGCTGCCGCTTTGCTCATGGCCTCAACATCCACGGGACCGTATATATGATGGCGGTATAGTCTCTCCATGGGAGGACAGATATCGTCATGATACAGTCTGTAACAATAGGTCTTACGGGAATCGGTATGACGCGGATGGAAGTCTTCCGCCACCTGTTTTGAATCCATTATGCGTATGTCATCAGTGAGAATCGAATTAAGAGCCGGCACGAATCTGTCGGGCGGTATGGTCGAAGAAGTATCAAATACGCAGAGATTTCCTTTGGAGTGAACTCCGGCATCGGTACGGCTCGCACCGATAACGGAGATATCCTCTCCCGTGAGTTCATGAATGGCGGCATTCAGCACACCCTCTATGGTTGCTTCCTCATGAGCCTGAACCTGCCATCCGTGATATGCGGTACCATCATAGGCGACCGTGAGCAGTATCCTCATAGACATCCTCACAGAACGATCCTGAGCACGATACATCCGGCCAGGAATAACCAGACGATCGCATACGCAGCATAATCTCTGCCGTTGTATTTGAGCGGTTTCATCTTGGTACGGCCTTCGCCTCCGCGATAACATCTGGCTTCCATAGCCATCGCGAGGTCATTCGCCCTGCGGAAAGCCGATACGAACAGCGGTACCAAAAGCGGCACCAGGGCTTTGGCTCTCCTGAATATGTTTCCCGATTCAAAATCCGCGCCTCTGGCCATCTGGGCCTTCATGATGATATCGGTTTCCTCCAACAGTATGGGAATGAATCGAAGTGCGATCGACATCATCATCGCTATCTCATGAACAGGAACTCTTATACGGGTAAGAGGTCTTAAGAGCCTCTCCATGCCGTCGGTCAGGTTGTTCGGTGTCGTGGTAAGCGTCATCAGTGAGGATCCCGTAATGAGCAGTGTAAGACGCAGGGCCATGGTGGCTCCGGCCTTCAGTCCTTCTCTGGAAATCTTCAGGATCCAGAACTTCCACAGTATCTCACCCGGAGTGAGCAGCATGTTGAAAGCTATGGTGATAAAAAGAATGATCATCACCGGTTTGAGACCCTTGACTATGAACTTAAAGGGTACATGCGAAAGTGCGATGCATATCCCCAGAAACACAACCACAAAAGCATAACCGGGAATATTGTTGACCACAAATATGGAAATGATATAAATAAGTGTAGCCACAAGCTTAACCCGGGGGTCAAGCCTGTGGATCACCGATTCTTCGTCATAATATTGTCCGATAGTTATCTCACGTATCATACTCAGCTGTGTCTGCTCTTATATAAGGATACGATGGCATCAACGGCTTCATCTATCGTGGTAAGAGTATCATCCACGTCATATCCGTTACGCTTAAGCGTTCTCATTATGTAAGTAACCTCGGGAAGAGCCAGTCCCATGGCTTCAAGCTCCCTGACATTCTTGAAGACTTCCTGAGGTTTATCGTCATATGCTATACTGCCGTGATCCATCACTATCAGTCTCTCGGCATATCCGGCCACATCATCCATGCTGTGTGAAACAAGTATGATGGTCATGGAATTCTCTCTGTGAAGTCTGGATATGAGTTCAAGTATATCCTCGCGCCCTTTCGGATCCAGTCCGGCAGTAGGCTCATCGAGGATCAGTATGTCCGGCTTCATCGCAAGGACGCCTGCTATGGCAACTCTTCTCTTCTGGCCTCCGGAGATTTCAAAAGGAGAACTTTCGAAATCCTCATCCGGAAAACCTACGGCATGCAGAGCTTCATAAGCCCTGAGTTCAACCTCCTTACGGTCCAGGCCGAGATTGATCGGTCCGAAGCATACGTCGGAGAAAACATCATTTTCAAAAAGCTGATGCTCGGGATATTGGAATACCAGACCCACATGGCCGCGGAGCTCCTTGCGGTTAAATCCTTTACCGTATATATCCTGACCGTTATATGTGATCAGGCCGTCTGTGGGACGGATCAGTCCGTTCAGGTGCTGAACCAGTGTGGACTTGCCGCACCCGGTATGCCCGATCAGACCTATGAACTCACCGTCATTTATGGTCAGACATATATCCTTGAGTGCATGTACACTGTGATTGGTGTCAGCGCTGTATATGCAATTGACATGCTCCAAAGTCATAGACATGCTTTAAGTGCCTCTCTGAGTTCCTGTCTGTTGAGTATCCCGTCGGGGATGGGAAGCCCTGCAGCTTTAAGCCTGTGTGCGACCAAAGTGGCCTGCGGTACACCCAGTCTGAGTTCCTGCAGCTTCTCCACCTGTGAAAAAACTTCCTTCGGAGTACCCTCCATGGCGATCCGGCCTTTATCCATTACAAAAATACGATCGGCATATATGGTTTCTTCCATATAATGCGTAATCAGTATGATAGTTATCTTCTCCACATCGTTGAGAGCCCTGGCCGAACGAATGACCTCCTTGCGACCGTGAGGATCCAGCATGGCGGTAGGTTCATCAAAGATTATGCACTTCGGATGCATAGCCAGTACTCCGGCGATGGATACACGCTGTTTCTGTCCTCCGCTCAGTTTATTCGGTGAATGCTTACTGTACTCGAGCATTTGCATCATCCTGAGGCTCTCAGTCACCCTCTCCCATATCTCGGGAGTAGGCACGCCCAGATTCTCCGGTCCGAAACCGACATCCTCCTCTACAAGCTGTCCGATGATCTGGTTGTCGGGATTCTGGAAGACCATACCGGCACACTGTCTGACATCCCACAGCTTATCCGGGTCGGCACTGTTCATGCCGTCCACATATATCTCTCCCTCCGAAGGAGTAAGAATTGCATTGATCTGCTTGGCGAGAGTAGACTTGCCCGAGCCGTTATGACCCAGTATGGCGATGAACTCACCGGGCTCTACGTCAATGTTTACATCATCCACGGCACGGGTTATGCCGCTGACGTTCCCCTCATCATCTCTGCGTATATACTCGTATCCGAGTTTTTCAGTCTTTATGATACCCATACCTACCTATTTTATACACACGGCCGTGTATAGTCAAACAATCTCTGCATCCCGCGTGGCAAAGCATGCCGGATATCGTGTTTAGTGGCACTTCCTCTTCGCTTGTAGTAAAATGGTTTGCATGAAAATAACAGACAGGATCAACGAAATACTGCATAGAAACAGGTATATCATCCCGATACTTCAGGGGCTGGGCATCATTGCTCTGGTAACACTGATCTCCGTGATCAGCGTAAATCTCCTGCTTGGGGACAGTCTGACGGATTACGCCGAAGCCAATCCCGAGATTGCATATGCGAGACACACGGAGGAGCTTACGGAGGATGAACCTGCTGTCGAGACGAAGGTTGAACCCGCTTCCGGAGAGCAGGCTGAATCCGCGGTCGGGCCGGAAATTGAATCCACCAGCGGATCGGAGGCCGAATTGACTGACAAAGTCAGGGATGATCAGCCCTCAGTAGAATCCGCTATTGCGGCTGATGAAAATCCGGAAACCGGGATTCCCGAATATAATCGCTCCGTAATGGTTCATTTCTACGAACCGCAGGTAGCCGGCGAGTCCGATATTGACTCAAGCAGTCGTTTCAGCTACGAACCAGGCTTCTATTATGAACCTCTCACAGACGATATGATCGGATATATAACCGGCATCTCCTATCCCGCAAGCGAAGCTTCGGGAGATACCTCCGCAGTCAATACCATTGCGGGCACCCCCGAGGTCTCATACGATGATCTGCGCTATGTCGGGCTTCTCTATGTTGACTTCAACGGTCTCACTCAGGCCGGCGAACTCATATGTAACAAACGCATCGCTCAGGATATGGTCGAGATATTCCATGAACTGTATACCTCCGATTATCGCCTGGACAGTGTGTATCTGGTCGACAACTACGGAGGCGACGATACGGCATCCATGTGTGCCGATAATACATCATGTTTTAATTACCGCGTCGTGGAAGGCTCCTCATCACTCTCAAAGCACGCATACGGGCTTGCAATAGATATCAATCCATTCTATAACCCTTATATCGTATTCGGAGCCGGAGAAGGCGGCTCGGACTACATATCCCCTCCCGGCAGCGAGATATATGTCGACAGGAGTGCATCTTTTGCATATAAAATAGACGACAGCGATCTGTGCTATCGTCTGTTTACTTCACACGGATTCAAATGGGGCGGAGACTGGAATTCCTGCAAGGATTACCAGCACTTCCAGAAAACGCCCTGATCCTGATCCCGATTCAGATAATGATCCCAATCCTCACTTTCATCTGCCAAGCAGGCTCAATGTTCCCTGTTTGGACTGATTTGCCTGAGCGAGTACCGTCTGACCTGCCTGAGCTATCATATTGTTATTGGAGTACCTGACCATCTCGGCAGCCATATCGGTATCCCTGATCTGTGACTCAGCCCGCTGAGTGTTCTCAACTATATTATCCAGATTTCTGATCGCATGCTCGAAACGGTTTTGATAAGCACCGAATCTGGACCGCGTCTCCGATATCACATGTAATCCGTTCTTGACCATATCAATGGTGGCCGCCGAAGCTGCCTGAGTAGTGGTTTTGGCTCCGGACATGCCCAGTATCGTCAGATTAAGCGGACTCCAGCGCATCCTGATATACTGGTCTTTCTCGGCACCGGCCTGGATCTTGAGCTCCTTGTACGGCACATTGAGCTTGATATTCGAGAACTGATCTTCGGAGATCCGTGCGATCTTCTCCGTAGGACTCATGGTTCTGGCGGCCATATCGGAAGCGGTAAACCTGATCGAGCCGAGGTTCTGCTCGCCCGAAGTCTGTGCCAGGGCATACGCCTGATCTTCAGTCTGATAAAAGTTAAAGGTAAACGGCGTCCCCATCCCCTGAACGTCAGAAGAGTTAAATTCAAGATTTGAAAAAGCATGCGAACCAATTCTGTCAAGATGTGCTTCACCGACCGAAGATTCATCAATGCTAAGAGGATCATAGTTCGTTTCACCGGCAGTGCTATAACCGTCCCATCTGGCAACCGGATCCGACCCCGCTGCCAGATCAGTCATGCTCAGAGATGGATCCACATCCGCCTGATCGATCTCTCTGCATGCAAAAGACTGATACTGTGTATTGAAGCTCTGCGTCAGTGTCATGGATCTGCTGTATGTTTCCTGCTGGGTCCGGGTAAGATCGCGCATATCATGGCCGTTCATATCGCCGTCAAAAGTGTAATTAACTTCCTGAACCCAGGTGTCCGTCGCATCATATGTATTCAGATATGTATCCCTGACCCTGTTCTCTGTAAGCTCATAATACCTGTATCCGCTCGCCGCCGTTTCATCAGGCACTCTGTAATATGATACAGAGGAAGAAGTAATTTCATGACCGGTCTGAGTTCTGTCGTTCAATGTACTGCTAATCGTGTGGCCGTTTCCGGATACCGTATATCTGTCGGCTACAGAAGGCTGTCCGGCTTTTGTTTCCCTTTTTAATGTAATATTCGCCGTCAGCGTAGCATTCGGATTATCGAAATCACGCCCATAGGCACGCTGTAATTTGAAGTCCCGGGCGATGAGCGTATGTGCACCCACCGAGATCTGCCCGGCGGAGGTAGCCGTAACAGCACTCAGACGTCCCGGAGCACTGATTCCGGACCCGGATATGGCCGCTCCGTCAAGTGCCGCGATCACCTCGCTCAGGCTGGCGGAATCAGCCAGACTGAAGTCAAACTCTATCGGAACTTTGTCATCGGGACTGACGAAATGATATGTGGCATCTGCGTCAAAAGTTATATCACCCGAACCGTTACCGTCATTATCCGTGCCCCAGTCAATAACGGGATATCCGCCGTTAGTCGGTATCTGATTACCGTTACTGTCAGTTCGGGTCGCCAGAGAACTGTCCATGAACGTATCCCATGCCACCTTGCCTGAAACTCTGACATCATCGGGATCTTTGGGATTCACTGCTTTGACCGCTATGCCGTCGGCGTCCGCCACGATAGAGTAATTATAGTCTATGAACCACTTATTGGCTTCCGTCACATTCAGCCTGTTGTTCGAGGAATCTTCATGAATATCAGCTGATTGAGAGATGGCCGGTCCACCGGTTCTTACATCCCATGTGGCCGGTTTTGTTATCGTATCTCCGTTGATGCCGTTCAGGATATCGGCCAGATCGACCTCTTCATCGATCTCAAATGAGATAGTCATCCCCTGATGATCGAAACTCACCGTGCCGGGTGCGATCATTCCGGACGTATTCAGGCCGTAGCCACCGTTATATCTGACCTCTGACCATTCGGCAGTGAGCTTGTTATTGATATATATGCCATTTTCGTCGGCTTTCCATTTATAGTTTCGGGATACCTGACTGAGCGACTGTCCCTGCTTCATGGATAGTTTGACATACTCTCCGTCCCACAGATCGAACTCCGCTTCAAAATCTTCGGTTGCGATACCGGCGTCATCTATCTTCAGACCTTCCGCCTTCAGTTCGCTGATATTATAGCGGACATTATTAAATTCCAGACCGCCTATGCCGCCATTTCCGATGTGGAACAGCTGCATATTATTCGGATAGCCATCGATTTCGGGTGTATAGGGGACATGAAAGAGAGGGATCTCATTGAAATTGGCGGTTTTGAATACACGACGCATCTCGCTCTTTAACGCCTGAACTTCGTCATCTATATACTCACGGTCCCGGGCTTCCAAAGTATCATTGGCGCCTTTGGTTGCAAGTTCGTCAATACGATGAAGCATATCATGTACTTCATTCAGACATCCATCCGCAACCTGACACAGGGACACACCATCCTGGACATTTTTAGATGCCTGGGTGAGTCCCCTGATCTGTCGTCTCATCTTCTCGGAGATGGCCAGACCCGCCGCATCATCCGCCGAGCGGTTGATCCTATATCCGGATGAGAGTTTCTCCGCCGATTTTGCAATTTTACCATAAGTAATGCCCAATTCCCGCCCGGCGAACATTGCAGGCAGATTATGAGCGATAACACTGATGTTTGACATTCGAACTTCCTTTTTCGATCAAACAGATATATATACAAATATTATATCGACATACATACGGAAATAATATAGATTAAATGAAATAAAAAAGCTGCCGCTTTATTTAATGATATGCTACCCTCAAGTAGGACACTGAAATATAAAACCTACTTGGGGGTATTT
>CAMONC010000013.1 GCA_946620235.1 uncultured Lachnospiraceae bacterium
GGTCTGATAATATCTGTCCCCGATGTTGATCGTGCTGACCAGATCCGTCTCACCTGACTCAAATCTCGATATGCACTCTCCGAGATGTCTGAACTCCGGCACTGTCTCGTTCAGGAGATGATCGGTCTGAGCGGTACGAAGTCCGGGGATCATGTTCTGGGCGGTTTTATTGGACAGCAGCAGTCTGCGCTCGAGATCAAAGCAGACCAGTCCGTCCGCACCGTCTTCAAGTACATTCGACGAGATGTCGCCGGTGATATTATAGAGTCTGACTCTGTGGGAAATAACAAGAAATACTATCTCGACTATGATATATGCTGCCGGTGAGAACTCTATGCTCTTGGTGACCATGCGTCCTCCGAAGAAAGCAAATACGGCAACAGTCATGGTGACCGAAAGAATGTAGATGTTCTTCACCGAAGCATCGGGCTTTTTGAAATAGCTGTATATAAGTACGATAATGGTCGCGATCAGATAAGCCACGATCATGATATAAAAGAACTTATGCATGGGGCCGTACTTCTTCACCAGTACGGATACTCCGTTCTCCTGCTTGAGAGAAACCTCTTCATACAGCAATTTGTTCTGTCCGATGGTCAGGACACACATATACATGAACATGCTCGCACCGAAGAGGATCAGTCGCACCCACGAGGGAAGATTGATGTGACACAGATGACAGACCACAAGGAAAGCAAAAAGTTCCAGAAAACACCCGCCAAGATATATCAGCTGATTGGCAAGAACAGCTGTATCAACATTGGTGGCGGTAGCCAGCTTGATGTATCCCAAGATATTTATCGGAACAAGTATGAAAAAGATCGCGTAGTCCACGTCTATCCTGACCTGCCATCTGGCCGAAAGGATCAGCAGCAGGATCAGCGATAAAACAAAGAGTACATTGTAATACATCAAGATCATATCATTCACCTAAATAGACCGAAGAAACTAATAAATTATACCATATATGTTATACTTGAGTAAACGAGACGGAACATGAATCCGTGCGGATAAAAATCTCATGCGAATAAAAAACTCACTCAAAAACATGATATATATCTATGCGAGCACATTGCTGATCGTCATACTCAATTTCGTGGTACGGCGAATATTCCTGGATGTGCTCATTGTGGATTATCTGGGGTATGACGGTCTGTTCGCATCCATCTTCAGCTATCTGAACCTGTCGGAGATGGGCATAGCCTCGATCATCACGTATCATATGTATGCTGAGATCGCGTCGGAGAACACCGATCAGATCCGGCGCCTGCTGTGCATCTACAAGATCATATACCGGATCGTAGGTGCATTCGTCCTCGTTGCGGGACTGGCTGTAAGTGCATTCCTTCCCATCATACTTAAGAACTCTCAGCTCCATGACAGCTGGCGATTCATTTACACGATCTTTTATCTGCAGCTGGGAGCGACCCTGTGCACATATTTTCTCGCTTACAGACGCATCCTGTTCGTCACGCATCAGCGTATCTATGTATGCACGGCAGTAGATACGGCCATCAACATCATAAGCGTGATCACGCGTATGGTCATCCTGCTCAAGCTGCGCAACTACATTGCATATCTGATAGTGGCGATCGTCTCGAACATACTGTCCAACCTCATCATCTCTTATCTGTCGAAAAAAGAATATCCCGAGATCACTCCCGTCAAGGTCGGACGGTCAGATATGAAAGCCCTGAATCTGGGCAGCGAGATCAAAAATATGATGGCAACCAAGATTGCTCTGGCGATATACGGCGGATCGGATGACATCATCATCACCACGATGCTCGGTGCCGAGCTGAACGGTATCGTAAGCAACTACCGAATGATATCATCCAAACTTCAGGAGTTCATCCTTTCAGCCTTTTCATCGATACAGGCAAGTATCGGCAATCTCGTATATGACAAGGAAAGCGACCGTGGCATACCCTTCTTCAAGGCACTGGATCTGGTGGGCTTCTTTCTCGCACTGGTCAGTGCAACCGGAGTAATGTGCGTATCCCAGGAGTTCATTCTCTACATCTGGCTGAAAAAAAGCAGTCTCATCCTGCCTTACGCTTTTCTGATCGCGCTGTCGCTAAATCTCTTCATTGCATTGCTCAACAATCCGATGGCATACTTTCGAAACTCTCTGGGCCACTTCGAGGCTGACCGGAATTATATGATAGCGGCTGCGGTGATAAACGTGCTTCTCTCGATCATACTCGGTCTGAAGTTCGGGGTCACCGGTGTCATGATCGGAACTATCGTGGGACACATGTTCATATATACCGGAAGATGTAAAGTCATGCACAAGTTTTATCTGCACTCGAGTCCGATCCCGTATTATATCCTGACGCTGTTGCGCTTCGTGATGCTGGGAGTCAGCGTGACCGCAACCATATTCATATCCGAGCTGATCAGGCCTCATATCGGCAGTCATATTCTGTTCTTCCTGATCAAGGGAGTATTGAGTGTAGTGATATCCGTGAGCGTATTCATAATCTCATCCTACAGAACGGACAGTTTCGGTATACTGAAGGAATACGTCTTCAAAGTAGGTCAGACTATAACAGACAGATTCAGAAAGTGATCACAGTGATCGCGATGAGAACAGGCATACACAGCATCATCGGATAAGCGTATCTCAGATCGGCACACAGCGGTGTAGCCAAAAGAACAGTAAATATCAGAGCCGTCACCGGTAAATATGCGATCAGCGCATATCCGGACCGGCTTTTCTTTTTGCCGCTCACGATCAATATCAATGCAAAGCCCAGCATCAGTAACTGCAGGCACGCGCCCGGACTGTACAGTATCGCATATACCGGCAGGACTGTATACAGTTTACCGCTGATCTCATTGATCTTGATACGCTTCGACCCGGCTATCAGCGGTGTATTATCAAGTCCGTCGGTGTTGGGAAGGATACCGTAATACTCAGTCTGCTCCGGCGGCATCGTCGTATAATATCCGCGGGTCTGATCTATAAACGCATCGAAGTAAGCTTTGGGATTCCGAAGTCCCAGCCTGATCCACAGTCCCAGATACTCGGGTTTATGTTCCTCCAGATAAGCCATATCGCCAAATGCAACCCACTGTATACTGGGATCGGCTCCACCGGGTTCATAATGTGTACGCAGGAATTCCGTAGTATTGATACGCTCAAGCATCTCGTAATCCGATGCCGGGATCGTTCCGTTATGGCTGACAACTCTCGCCACCTGTTGAAGCGGGATCGCAAGATTATGCGAATACTCCACAGGCTCGACGTTGTAAGCGTTATTGATGGGGCCGTTGAATATACAGGTGAATACGATGATCGCCAGAGTCATCCCGCAAACGGGAATGATCCTCCCACCTCGCTTTTCCCCACCGTTCTGTCTGCGGGTGCATAAGAACATATACAGCACAAACACTGCCATTGTCATGATGAATGCATAGAATCCGTTATGTCTGATCAGGCAGACCACCACACTGCTCACTACGAAAAGAACGATATCTCTAGCGGTCCATTTAAGTGCTAAAGCCACCCTGTACAACGTGATCGTAAACACTATCACACCCGCCGAGAAGATCACATCCTTCCACATCGTGATGGCAAAGGCAGGATTATAGGGATATAACAGATAGCCCAGGAGAACTGCGATACAGCCTTTCCTTCCGAGTCCCGCTTCAGCAAGTGACTCGATCGCATACGCTACGGAAAGTGCAACGATGATCATCTGTATGATCATGTAGAAAGCAATGCCCCCGTTCACGGAGCCGGAAATTGCATATCCGATATGCCAGAACAACTGTATCAGAAGTGTATGTGCCCAGGGATGTAAGTCGCTGTACGGTTTCAGACCTCTGGCCTGGTTCAGCTGGTCAAAAGAGTCCACGGTCATGGTACCCGGAAAATTCAGCAGGAAAAGCGGGAGCAGACAAACGAATATGATGCCGGCATATATAAGAAATCTGCGGGGAGAGAATCGAGTTATGTCAACCTCCGTCGTTTCGCGGGTTGCGTATGCCATAACATGTGCGATCAGATATTGAACCGTAACATATACGAATACAAATATGCCCGCCACGCTGAGCACGGTATATACCGCAACGAACAGGCGGTTCTCCATGCCGCCGCCCAGCCGGTCGGATGCATAAATGATATACAGCAGTGTCCATATGACGGATATGATAAACGATGTCCGTCTGATCACGCGATCTCCCCACAGTTCATTTACAGGTACGATATCGGTGATGCCCGTTACCCTGCAGAGTACCGCATATATCCCCACACACAATAATCCCAGCATAATATCGGTGGAAGCGAATCCGCCGAGATTAAATACCGCAAATGTGATCAGGTATGCCGATATGAGATTAATGATCCTTTTCTTTGAATCGGTCATGTTCGTCTGTATTTGTGCCCGGGACGGTGTGGCTGTGCCTGGGCCGGATTTTCTCAGCCCGTGATCAGATCGTTTAATCTGTGTATCTCCGGGGCTTCATATTTATCCATGAAATCATATCCGAGGAAGATTTTCTCATCCGCGAATTCAATTGCATCCAGCACCGTGAAAACACTCACCAGTCTGTCCGCATGAAGCTCCGGCATGAAATTGAGCATCTCCATCGGAAACGTTCTGGGCAGTATAACAGCCTCCGGAAACAGAGGCTCATAGTCCATCATATCTCTCGGGTGTTGCTTGATGATAAGATCTGTCTGCTCTCCGTCAACGGTTCCGTACTCACTGATTATGTCTCTGAATATCCGTTCTCTGGTCTCAAGGTCACATAGCGGTTCGGATAACACCATTACCTTGCGTGTGCCGTTCAATGCTTTCAGGCGTCCGCGTATCTGCTCCAGATCTTCAACAAAGATACCGAGAAGCACTTCCTTATCATCGTCGGTCAGAGCATCCTGCAAAGGACGTCTCGGAACCTCGATATATTTCGGGCATCCGTATTCAAGCACCGAGAGGTCATTGACCTCCATATCGATGCAGTATCTGCCCCAGCCATTCTGTATGAAGATCAGACCTCGGGCTGCCATCCATGCTTTGAACTTGAAATGTCCGTTATTATCTATTCTGGCCTGGTCTCCGTAGAGCAGACAGTTGAGTCCGTCCTCCATCGCATGGTATCTGATCTTCTTGTAATTCAGATAGTATCCGATCGGGTCAGAATCACAGAACACATAGATATCCCCGTAATCCCGCAAGTCCACCGGCATATAAGGCTCCTCGAGCTGTCCGAGTCTCTTCGTGAACCGGATACGGTTGATCATGTTCTTAAACAGGCTGCCACTGTCCGTCTTGAGCGGTTCGAGTTCCGGGAAAAAAGAGTCCAGCTTCTCATCATACTCATATACATCCTCGAACAGTCCGCTCCTGAGAGCACGCTCGCGAAGTCCGCCGAACTTGTTGCTCATCAGGGACAACATCAGAGTGGCTCCGCCCGAGTCTTCACCCGTGCCGGGATTGGAACCGTTGCAAGCGGCTTTTCTTCTGATATCCAATTCTTTGAGGCATGTCACATATACATGATAGAAGGTGTGACATATATATATTCTGTCGTGCATTTTTGATTCAATCCCTTTTATCTGATGTCTGCCTCGGAAGCACCCCATTCACTTCCCGCTCCTGAGGTCGCGGTACCACCACAGAAGTCTGTAATATACATAGAACAGCAGGTGGCTGTGCATCTGCATTCCGATGAGTTTTCGCTCCTCAGGATGTATTCGGTCCAGGTAATATGAGTTCTTCCGAAAATCCGGGAATTCAGACTTCATCTCACGGGCAAGCTTACGCGTGAATGAATAACAGTCCTCGATGTGCATGCGCTTGGGCATCGCCGAGAACAGTGTGTTCACGTAAAACAGTACGGTGTAGAGGAACTCGATCTCGGGATGATAAGTATCAATGTAACCCTCGTCGCGGGCTTCGTCCAGAAGGAGTCTGCCGGCTTCGATACGGTCCTCGAGGTTTTTGCGGGATATCGTGTGCACCGTGGAAGTATCATGCTGATAGTAGAAGTACAGCGGTTCGGGGATGTACTCGAAGTGCCTGCATCTGAGCATCCAGGTGTTGCTCACCGCATTATCCTCATAGAATATATCCTCAGGGAAAACATCGAGTCTCCCGGGAAAATCGGACACTATGGTAACACCGGTTGCAGGAAGCTCCTGAGGGCCGCGGTCATTATCACCAAGTACTATATAACGCCTGTATATCTTCACCACCAGGCTGCCCGTATCGACCAGCAGCTTGCGGTATCTGTCTTCATTCATCACGCCGGTCTGCTCAAGTGTATTGTTATGCACGATCTGTCCGGGCGTAAAAGTATACTCATCCACCAGCGAATAGTCGCAGCCCACCATATCGGCACCGGTTTCCTTCGCGAGTCTGAGCATGCGCTCATAGTAGTCGGGTACGATCCAGTCGTCTGCATCGATGAAACCTATCCACTCACCCCGAGCATAGGTCAGGCCGATATTCTTCGCTCCGCCCTGATGCAGATTCGAAGTATTGGAAAGTGCGATAAATCGCTCAGGATACTCACGTGCATAGCCGCACATGATATCATACGAATCATCGGTCGAACAGTCATCCACCGCGATGATCTCTATCTCTCCGTCCGGCAGAGTCTGTCCGACCAAAGAGTCCAGACAATGCTTCAGCTTATCGTCCGCAGCCATATTATATACAGGTACTATCACACTTACTTTCATATCACCAATTCGATCCGCTTACCGGTCGTGATGCAGTCAGTCGCTTCGGTCCGGTCATCCGGTCCGGTCAGCCACCTCGGTCCGGTCTGTTCAGTCGCTTCGGTCCGGTCAGCCCAGGATGGCTCTCAACTCATCTCCGAATACTTCCGCTACGTATCTCATGTCATCGGAGTCATATCTCTGATCGATATAGAATGCCAGCATATTCTGTGCAAATCTTCGAGACACATCACACGCCTCTGCAGCCTGTGCATCTATCGGCCACAGAACGGGAGCGTATACGTCACGCGCAGCCAGCTTGTTCTCAAACCTGTCCCTAGTGATCGACTGACCTGCAGCCGTATGGGAGTTCTCTCTGATATGATCTATATGCATCACTATCGGAAGCATAAAAGGACAGTCGGGAACATCCGCAACCGGATTCAGGATCTCATACATCTCTCCACACAGAGGATCGGCACTCAGGCACTCACGCAGCACCTTGAAATTATCTCTTCTATGGGCACGAATATCCGACAGATCCATAGCTCCGAGCACATCTCTCGCGACATCCGACATCGGCATGGGATGTATACCATCCTCCAAAGAATCTTCCGCTTCTCCGAACAGTTTCCGGAAGTGATCTTTGAGAGTCTGCGGGCGATCCTCGGAAAATATATATTCTCTCTTCTCAAGAAGGGCCTGACGACGCAACCGCGTAAAGTCACTAACAGATCCGTCCGTCACTTCCGTCACATCCGCCACGTCCGTCACATCCGCTATATCCGTCACTTCCGCCATATCCTCCGGACCGATCACGAAGGAACCGTCCGGCACACCCATCCACTTACGTATACTGCCTATCACATAATCTGCCCTGACTTCTACGTCCATATATTGTGCAGGTGAGAAAACCTGATGCGTGACATCCTCTATTATGATCGAATGAGGATATCTCTCTCTGATAAATGCTTTCACCGAGACGACATCGGTTATACCGTAATAGTTCATCACGAGCACGACCGGGACAGAATCTGTGCCAATATCGATCCGGGCTGCATCCGTAGCAGTATCATTCCGGCCGGCATCCGCGGCAGTATCATTCCGGGCTGCATCCGCGTCCCTGTCGATCAGGTCTCTCAAATGCTCCGTGTCCGCACTCAGGTCGGGATTCAATCTGTAATACTTTATATTCCATCCCCGTTTCGAAAAGGGAAGTACCATCGAATCGCAGCACAGTGCGGGAATAAAAAGTGTCCGTGAAATGCCGGCATCGCGTCTTGCGATTTCATCTGCAATGAATCCGAGTGCATCTCGACCGCACCTCAAGAATCTGACACCACAGCCTGCGTTACGAGCTGCCCCGGACAGAATATCTGTCAGGGCGCTGTCTCCGTCCGAAGATTCCATATAGTATTCGCTGCCTATCTCACGCATATCATTCATCTGTCTGTCGTGCATCCGCCGCCCGCCTTCCATGCTTCCGCCGTCCGTCCGCGACTCATCCGGCGCCCGTCTTCCACGCACCTACCGCTTGTCTTCGTATGTGATCCGTATCGCTTCCAGTGCAGCGTCGGCTCTGGCCGCTGCTTCATCGGCGTCCGCTCCGACAGCGATGACATGTCCCAGTCTGTCGTTGCTGCTCTTCAGCGGTACCGCTTCATCCCCGACCCGGCTGTATAGCTGTACATCCGTAACTCCGGGCATGGACGATGCCGTCTCGATACCCTCAATCGAAGTGATGATTCGCGTCGAGCTGTCCACAGAAGTATCGGCTGCATCCTGCATATACAGAAATCTGATCGCAGCACCCTGTGAACGTTTCGGTTCCAGATCCACCGGATCTCCTATCACTGCTGCCAGTGAGCACGCAGTCATATCAACTCCCGTTGACAGCGGAACCAGATCCGAAGTGATATGATCTCCTCCCATACGGGCGGCTATCTCAACCAGTTTGGCTCCTTTAGCCGTAGCCTTGATCTCCACATGGCACGGACCATTGATCACATTGATTGCTTTGACCGCTTTAAGTGCTACTCTGCGGATATCAGCCTGCTCTATCTCCGGAAGCCTCGAGCCTTCGGTATGACCTGTTTCCACGAAGTACGGCAGATCGGTGACCATCTTATCGGTGATCGTGATGATATGGGTCTCCCGGTTTACCGTGAAGGTCTCGACGCTCACTTCAGGACCTTCCATATACTCCTCGACCATCACCACACCGCCTCTGGAGAAGCTGTGTACATAGTTGTATATCTTACGCAGATAGCTTACGGAAGGATTGCGTTTGGTATCAACCAGTACCACTCCACGGCTCGCTGCATTATCAGCGGGTTTCGCCACAAATCTGTCCTTGAATATACGCGACTTTCCTATGAAGTCCTCTGCGGAATATGCCGCGTAGAACTTCGGGATCGGAACACCGCATTCCTTCATGCGTCTGCGCATATGGTTTTTATCTGTCGCACACAATGCATCCTCATAGCTTATATCGCACTGCATACCCAGCTGCTCGCTGACCCACGCCACCGTTCTGACGGGCATATCGCTCGTCGATGTCATCACATAGTCGGGTTTGTACTTTCTCGCCGCTTCCAGTACGGCTCTGCTATCGATGGTGGATATACACAAGAATTCATCGGCCAGGGGTATGCCTGCTGCCGCCGAATCATAGTCGAGAACATAGACATACAGACCGCGCTCTTTCGCCGCCCGTATCATGGGTATCTGAAGTGCGCTCGCACCAAGGATGAAGATCTTGCTCATAGATTTATCAGAGCCTCCGCCAGACGATTGGCTCCGTTTCCGTCCACGATCGCTCTCAACCTGTCGCTGCGTACGCGTCTGACATCGGAAGTGACTCCGCCTATCTCATACATCCAGTCGATCATGCGCTCCACACAATGGTTCTCACTCACACGGAAATCCCCTATGTATGGCATAAGTCCTTCTCTGTCAAAATACAGTGCATCCGTCATCTGGTTATCGACGAATACGAATGAAGCCGTAGGAATACCTACCGCACATAATTCAAAAAGTGTGGTCCCCGCAGACGATATCGCAGCTCTGCATTCAGCCATGATCTCCGCCACGTTGTCCACGTTCTGATGGAGTATGACTCGTCCGTCATCAACATATCCCATGAGTTCTTCCGACGGTTTATAGAAGCTGCCTGCCAGCAGATGAAGACGTCCTTTGGGACCATCCCCGAATCCGAGCCCGCGCTCATTCAGTATATTGTGGATCATAATATCAGCCAGCCCCATCGCATCGGCGCCGCCGGCTGTGATCAGCAGGCCCTGTCCATCTTTGAAAGAGTATCCTCCGAACTGCTCTCTGATCGGAATATATTCAGATCCAAGATACAGCTTTGTTTCTTTCGGATACATGCTCTCATATCCCAGAGAAACCGCTGCGGGACAGTAGTTCACAACCGCATCCACAGGATAGGCTACTCTGCACAGATCATCGATATACATCACGTGTATGCCGGCCTCACGCAGCCTGCGGAAATACTCCTCTGTCACGGAATAGGTATCCACGAACATCCTGTTTATATTTTCTGACTGTAAATACCTGATCAGGTCATCTGCCTCGGAATCCATATCATCCCAGGCCGAGCCCAATACATACATATTGAAGTTCTGCTTGGACACATACGGACGTATATGATCGTCTGCCGATATGAATCTGACATCAGCACCGTGTCTGCGTAAGGCCGACGCTATCGTCAGACATCTCATGATATGTCCGGTTGCAACTATCTCGTTGGCATCTACTCTGATCGCAATCTTACTCATAACATTCCTCCGTCAGGGGGGTACCGGCTTCGTAGCCGGCTGTGAATCTTCGACCGAGCACTTCGTCATAGTATTTAGGTTTGATCCCGCAAGCATTATATGCCCGGATGCTGCGTATATTATCGGGTGTCAATTCATCGCCGGCATGAACATCGCTCACGATGAAAAGTGATCTGCGGCAGTTGAGTTCATCCTTCTCACTCTCCGTAGGTCCGTAGAAAACCACTCCCATAGCCTTCTCGGCATCATGCACCGCCTGCACCATATCGGCGAACTCCTGAGGCTCCATGCTGAAAGCTGAATCGGCTGTCGGTATATCTCTGCTCAGGCAGAAATGTTTCTCAATGACTGCAGCACCGAGTGCGGCAGCAGCAACGGCTGCAGTGTGTCCCATGGAGTGATCCGAGAGTCCCACCGGCACATGATATCTCTCCCTCATATCGGGTATGGTGCGCAGGTTCAGATTGGACGATACCGTCGGATATGAACTGCAGCATCTGAGCAATACGATCTGATCGTTTCCTTCGGCACGGATCGCATTCACCGCATCATCTATCTCCTCCGCCGAGGCCATGCCGGTAGACATGATGATCGGCTTACCCGTACGCGCTATATATCTGATCAGCGGTATGTCCGTGAGTTCAAAAGAAGCTATCTTGTAGAATTCCTCTCCGATGCCCTCGAGATAATCCACCGACGTGTTGTCGAAGGGAGTAGACAGAAAATCTATCCCCAGTTCCTCACATCTGCGCTTGATGGGCTCCATCCATTCCCACGGGGTATATGCTTCCTTATACAGATCATGGAGATTATATCCGTCCCACAATCCCCCGTGTATCTGAAAAGCCTCCGTATGGCAGTCTATGGTCAACGTATCCGCAGTGTATGTCTGCGTCTTCAGACAATCAGCTCCCGCCGCCGCGGCAGCATCCACTATCTGCAGAGCCTGCGAAAGTTCACCTCCGTGATTTGCGCTCATCTCGGCTATGATATATGCTCTGCCCTGATCCAGGCACTCCTTTAATCTCACTTTTATAGTCTTCCTTTCTCTTTGAGAAATCTGTACTTAAGCTCCGCCAGCTCCCAGTCGCTCTCGGTATCTATATCCTGCGACTCAACCGGATCGATGATGTACGGGATCGATTTCTCCATCGTGGTATCACGCTGTATCATAAAATCCGCATTTCTGAATATATAGAACTGACCACACTCATGATAGTGCTTCTCCAGATCCTGGCTGCGTGTGGCGGCATATTCGGGATGAAGCATCTTCACATATCCCTCTCCGTCTATGAACAGACCTCTTTGAGGCGGATAGGTAAACTCCTGCATCGGCACGATCGACTGTGCCCCGCTTTCCACCAGGATATCGTATGCATCACGGAGTTTATGAGCGGTGACAAATGGTGCCGTGGGATAAATACAGCAGCCATAATCAAAGCTGCGTCCCAGCTCCTCATATCTCATCAAAACTTCAGAGATAACTTCTTCGGTGGTAGCGGTATCCGATGATGTCTCCGCTGATCTCATAAAAGGAACCTGAGCTCCCGCCGCGCGCGCAATGTCAGCTATCTCATCATCCTCGGTCGATACCATGACTTCATCAAAAATCCCAGCTTCCAGTGCTGCCTCTATAGAATAGTTCATAATCGGCTTACCGCAGAATTCACGTATATTCTTGCGCGGTATACGTTTGCTGCCGCCCCGGGCTGTTATGATCGCTATTGCACTCATTCTCGTCCTCCATTATAATCGAACTCTCATATCATATCATTTTATTATATTTCCGCCAAAAAGAGAAACAGATAGTGTTATAATTGCACATAACAGTACTTTTACCTGGGAGGGCAGAAATGGGTAAAAAATCGATCAAGGAAAACAAGAACATATACTTCGAGACCAGAGAGGAAGCCGGACTCACCAGAGCACAGGCAAGCGAACTCATCGGTACCATCAGCGAATCCCGACTGGAGAAGATGGAAACCGGTAAGACCTCCATATACCCCGAAGATGTGGTCGATATGGCATTGGCTTATAAGAAGCCTGAACTGTGCAACTACTATTGCACACATGAATGCCGTATAGGTCAGGATTCGGTTCCCGAAGTCAAAAGTTCATCTCTCTCGGAGATCGTTCTCGCCATGCTCTCCGCTCTCAATTCTCTTGATAAGCAGAAAGATCGTCTGATCGAGATCACGGCTGACGGAGAGATCTCCGACGACGAACTGTCCGATTTTGCCCATATACAGCAACAGCTCGAGCAGATTGACTTAACCGTCGAATCGCTCAAGCTGTGGGTTGCAAATACTATTGCCGAAGGCAAGATCGATAAGGACAAGCTCGAAGCTCTCCATATCTGATCAGGGAAGCAGTCCGCCTATAACTATGATCAGTACCAGTACCGGCAGGATAAACTTGAAGTAAGGCTTAAGCCACATGGGCATCTTGATGCCATCACCCTTGTTGGTCTCTTCCATATACTTATCAAATCCCCATCCGAACTTAGTTACACAGAACAGGCAGAATATCAATGATCCGAGAGGAAGCAGCAGGTTGCTGACTATGAAGTCCTCGGAATCAAGCACATCGCGTGCACCAATCAGGTGCAAATCGCTCCATACGTTATAACCGAGTACGCAGGGAATGCTGGCTACCAGTATGAATATCAGGTTCACTACGACAGCTTTACCTCTGGTCCATCCGAACTCATCCTCAAGATAAGCGATCAGATTCTCAAATACGGCCGTAACCGTGGAGAAACTGGCGAATGTCATGAATACGAAGAACAGTGTACCCCAGATACGTCCTCCGGGCATGTTCATAAATACCGTGGGCAGTGTGATGAAGATCAGTGAAGGTCCCTGATCGGGCTGTACTCCGTAGCTGAAGCAAGCAGGGAAAATGATCAGACCTGCGAGCAGTGCCACGAACGTATCCAGTGCACATACCCTGATAGCTTCACCGGTCAGTGTCTTCTCATCGGACATATAGCTGCCGAATATCTCCAGAGCACCGATACCGAGGCTCAATGTAAAGAATGCCTGGTTCATGGCGGCACTCATCACGTTCCATAATCCGACCTCTACCGCTCTGCTCCAGTCGGGAAGCAGATAGAAACCTACGCCGGCACCGGCACCGTCCAGTGTCAGTGAATGAACGGCCAAAATGGCAATCAGTGCGAGCAGGCCAAGCATCATGACCTTATTAACATTCTCAAGACCCTTCTGCACGCCGAAGCTCAATACAGCGAATCCGGCTATAACGGTTATCACCATGAACACGCCCATCTCTATGGGGTCGGAAAGCATCTCACCGAATACACCGCCTACCGCATCATTGGCAATACCGTCAAATGTACCGGTAGCAAATTTGCAGAAATAATCCAGCATCCATCCGGACACGGTGGTGTAGTACATCATCAGCAGATAACATCCGGCGATACAGAACCATCCGTGTATATGCCATTTGTGTCCCGGCTTCTCGAGTGCCTTGTAACCGGATACCGCACTTCTGCGGCTGGCACGTCCTACTGCGAACTCCATGGTCATGACCGGAATACCCATCAGAACCAGGAACAGCAGATAGAAAAGCACGAATACGGCTCCGCCGTTCTGTCCGGTCACATACGGAAACTTCCATACATTACCGATACCTACCGCACAGCCTGCGCTGACAAGTATGAAACCGAGTCTTGAAGCAAAGTTTTCTCTTTTTTTAGTCTCATTCATGATTAAACTCCTCCAACACATACTAATATATGCATCAGGAGGAGTTTCGTCAACGAAAAAGGACTCCGCGGTCGCGGAGTCCCCTGATATGACATAGCGGATATTTCTTACTCGACTTCGTCTACGGAACCGTCCTTCTTGACTACTTCGAGCTTGCATCCGAATCCGAATGCTGCGATCGCACCGGCGATCAGTGCCCAGGGTGCTGCTGCCAGTCCCAGGATACCGCCTACGATACCTACGTTTACGGGAACGCTCAAAAGTATCTCTTCATCTCTGCGGATCTGGATCTTATCAACATTACCCTCGGATACTGCCTTCTTGAGTTTATCGATGGCCTTCTTGGTCTCTTCCTCAAATGTTCCGGTCTTGGGCTGGATCAGCTTGATGGCTTCATCAACATCTCCGTTTGCCTTCTGAAGAGCTTCCTTTGCTGCCGCATACTCAACTCCGGTCAGTTCCATTACCTTTTCTACAGCTTCTAATGTTATATCCATGATTTCTCCTTTCGGTGCTTGTTAACTGATAAGCCTATTATAACGCTATCAGCTTGTTATTACATATCAATCTGTGCGAAATACATATGGCTATTTCGAAATAAGTGTGAATCATAGGTGCCTATTCTGATACTTCGTTATTCCAGGCGCCGCTGTCCTTAAAGAGCTTCAGGATGTCGCCGTCTATTCGCCCTTCATCACGCATGCTCTCCAGTATTGAGAAAGCCTTCTCCGAAGGCATCGGAGGCTTATAAGGACGATCCTCGGCGGTGAGTGCATCATACACATCAAGAATGGTCAGCAACCGCACTTCATTCGGTATATCCGGTGCGGTGAGCTTATTCGGATAGCCGAGACCGTTCAGCAGTTCGTGATGTGAACCGGCCCAGAAGGGTACCTGCTCATACACTCCCTTAAAGTTCATCTGACCCAGCATGCGTGCGGTATATACCACATGTTCTTCGATCTGATGACGTTCATCATCCGTCAGTGTTCCTTTGCGCACCGTGATGGCTTCGAGCTCGTCATCATTTAAAAGCGGTATCTCCTCACCGTCAGCATTCAGGCACGTGATATCCGCATAGGACTTAAGTTTTTCAAGTCTCGCGTCATCCAGGAATCCTCTGGTGTTCGCATCCTCTATATCATCCCACGCAGCCCGCAGTGTCTCAGCCCCGGTTTGACACTCGTCCGCCAGTTCGGGATGTTCGTACCCCCGTATACGCTCCATCAGACATGCAACCTCGACGCGGGACTTGAGCCCATCATGAAGTTTTCCCAGCCTGTCCGGCTTGTCCATGATCTCGAGCGGGATGATCAGCTTTCCTATATCATGCAGCCAGATACTCATGAGAAAAGCATCTTTCTCCTTATCCGGTATGCGGAAATCCTGTCCTGTCTCATCAAGCCATGCTATGAATCTCTCGGCATACTTCACCATGCTGCGTGTGTGGTTGGCGTTATATGAGCTTCTCGCATCGATCGCATCGACCATGACTCTGACGAAAGAATGCAGCAGGTCGAATATCTCCTGTGCGAGTTTGTGATTGTTCAGGCTGACTGCGGCAAGCGAAGCAAGCGCTGAAATGATCTGCTCATAAGCGGGATCGAACGGGATGATCTCACCTTTCTCATCGAGCGAATTGATCAGCTGCAGGACTCCGATGATCTCACCCTTCTCATCACACATCGGAATGACGAGCATCGATCCGGTCCTGTACCCGGTCATCGCATCATACTTCTGTGCACCGGCGAAGTCATAGTCCGTGGACTCATATACATCGGGAATGTTGATCTTCTTATTATCAATGACCGCACATGCACAGACATGGGTACGTGTAAGCGGAACCGGAGGCGGCATGGTCTGGGAATTCTGTTCCTCTATGGTCAGACCTTTGGACTTCGTAAACATCGTACTGAAGATCAGATGGTCCTTTTCCTTCATATATACGGTGCCCGCATCGCAGTGACATACACTCATCGCTTCGAGCAGGATCTTCTGCATGAGCTTGTCGAAGTTCCTCTCGGCGCTTATATCTATGGCGATGGATATCATCCTGTTTAAGTCGAATCCGTTGTTGACGGCGCCAGCGTCTATCATATGACGATCACATCTCCTTCCCTGGCAAAAGATACCGTATCGCTCCTGACGGCATCTTCCATGGACCGGAGCATCTCATCGTTGTGCCTGGGATCATGATGTACGAATCTGATGCTGCGTGCTCCGCTCTCTCTCATTACCTTAAGTCCTTCGGACGGAGTGGAATGCCCGAATCCATAATATGTCGGGTATTCTTCATCCGTGAACTGTGCATCATATATCAGCAGGTCGGTGTCGCGTGAAAAATCCGTCAGGTTATCGCAACTGCATTCCACAGGATGCTCTCCGCCGTGAAGGCTCTCTCCGTGCTCATAGTCGGTAGCATATACCACCGAGTGCCCGTCGTGATCCGCACGGATCACCAAACCTCCTCCGGGATGATTGGATTCCATGAACGTGACGCTGATATCTCCTATCATCACCGGTCCGGTCAGATTGATGAACCGCGTATCGGACGGATACTGAGGTATGGTAAGCGGCCAGAATGGCTGTCCTATGAGTCGTGCATACTGCTCTTCTATATTCAGTCCGTCTCTTCTGGCACCGTAGACATCGATGCGTCTGTCCTTTTTCATCAGGTAAGGAAAAAAAGTCAGCCCCACCAGATGATCTATGTGCGGATGAGTGATAATGACCGATATGGCCTTGTCCCCAATATCGGGTGCATGCATGATGCCGGTACCCGCATCCAGAAAAAGTGCCTGATCATCCGTTTCTATCAGCACACATGATGTGGCTCCGCCGAACTCCTTATGTTCATGTCCGTCAACAGGAATGGAACCTCTCGCTCCAAGTACAGTTATCTTCATATGCCCTTCAAGTGTCCTCCGTCGTTAGCAAGCTCCAGGCAAGGCAGCGTGCAATGTCCCGCACGCCAATCCATACGTACGATCGTGATGCCTGTAAAGTTTATGTGAAACAAACCGCACGCATATGGAAAAGGAAGATCCAGGATATGCCCCAGCGCCGCAGCGGATGATCCTCCGTGTGAAAAAACTGCGATGGTACCATGCTTCTCTTCCTGATGATCATGATCATAATAAGAACCGTTGCGGTTATACCCGTACATAGCCAGTATTTCGTCAATGCCTTCCTCAACCGCATCGATCGTCTTCAACACACGATTCCTTTTGAATAATTCATTCTCACGCCAGTCCGTGCGGTTCAGGCTGATCCCGCGTCTGGACATCTCATCGGCTATATCCCACGGATGACCGTCAGCAAATACCGGCTCATCATCTACGCTGCCCCAGTCGAGCTCGTGCATGAAATCCGCGATCCTGACAGGTAAACCGAGCGCTTCGGCTGTGGGAAGAGCCGTTTCAAAAGCGCGACCCATCGGAGACGACCATATATCTTCAATACCCTCTCCAATCAATCTGTCCACCAGGGCTTCTGCCTGAACCTTGCCCTTTTCGGTCAGACAGTCATTTACGTAATCGGGCTCTCCGTGTCGTACAAATATAATCCTCATATCAGTCTATCCGTTTCTCAATAATGTACATAAATATACATACGTCTTCTGACATATGGTATACAGCATTATGTGTTATATTATAACAGAACACTGCCTCATAAAGGACAAAGATTACTCATGACGAGTGGAAAAAAGAAAAGAAAAAAACGTCGGTCACCCATCGGCTATATATTAGTCATCGTGATCATGGCCACTCTGATGTCTCTGCTGATATTCGAACACTACCATCCCATCAGAAAAATCCCTGCCGGCACATGGATCCGTGAGTATGATCTGAGCCCCGTGACGGATCAGGCGATCCATGAGTGGCTTCACAGTGCCGAAGACGGCCTGACCGAACTGCCCGAATCCGAACATGAAGCAGTCACGGTCAAAGTCATACTGCATATAGATGCCGATGGCGGGTACTCTCAGCAGCTGGATACGACCTCATATACATCTGCCTCAGAGTGTGCTTATCATAATCTGGAAAAGTCTCTTCGGTCCGTGATCGGTGCCCGCTTCACCGCTCTGGGCATGACTGATGGATCGGGAGTGCCGGATGAAGATGTCGATCTGCTCATGCAGGAAGCCGTAGGTATGAGCATGGATGAATACCTGCACAAGGCCGTGCCGGATATCATCCCGTCTCAGGAAGAACTGACAGGCACTTTCGACAGATCCGGATCCTGCCGGGTGGAGGAAGACCTGATATACTTCGACGATAAAGAGGGACAGGTATTCTTAAGCGACTCCGGCAAGCTTCTGATCGGAGATGAACTGTATACGGAGGTGCGGGATGAACAGTAAAAAATTCTTCCTGCTGCCCGTGATCATTGCGGCTGTCCTCATCATTGCATCCATCCCTCACATAGATGCCCGTGCGATCACGCATGACGAGCTCGAAGATCTCGTTCTGGTCAGAGGTGACGGTGAGCAGTTCGTGATCAGTACCATACACTATGCTTACGGCAATAACAGATACATCTCACTCAGAGACATGGCTTATGCGCTGTCGGGCACAGATAAATGTTTCGATGTGAGCATAGGTTCCGATCAGACCGACATCGTGACAGGTCGCGACTATGAACCCGTCGGAGGAGAAAACACGGAGTTCGGTACGGATGAGTACAGCACGGAAGGTCTGAAGATCAATCCGATATGCATAGATGAACGCGACTGCATGTATTATTCCTTTGCAGGCAAAAACAGCGAAGGCAACAGAGATCTCTACATCAGCATAACCGACCTGGCCATGGCTCTGGACTTAAACTTACGTATGGATACCGAGTCCGACCGCATCGTTCTGGGCGACGGTGGGTTTACGGTGGATATCGATGATTATGTGAGTCAGGGTTTATATGATGAAGTGTCAAGTGCCATCGTGGGAGATGCGATGACCGGCAAGATATTCGCGTCGTTTAATCCGGATGTGTCGGTGAGCTGTGCCAGCACGACCAAGCTGATGACTTATCTGTGCATCATGGATGCGGTCAGTGACGGCGAGATATCTTTAAGCGACTCAGTGGATATCTCCGCGAATGCCGCTGCCCTGTCACAGACTTCGGACGGCGTCGTCAGGATGAAAGAAGGCCAGAGTACGAAACTCAACGACCTGCTCTACGCACTGCTCCTGCCGTCGAGTAACGAAGCGGCCCTCGCCCTGGCGGAGCATCTCGACGGAACCGAAGAAGCATTTGTCGAGCGCATGAACAACAAGGTCCGGGAGTTATTCTTAAGCGATGCGACATACTTCTACAACTGCCACGGACTGCCGGAGTACTCCGACACCGTCGCCGCATCCAAGATCCAGAACCATATAAGTGCACGGGATATGTTCATACTCGCATCTCACATACTCAATAAATATCCCGAGATCAGAGATATCACGAGCACGCAGAAGTACAAGCTGGATGTGTTTGATACCGAGATAAGGAATACCAATCCGTTGCTGTATAACCTGCCGGGAACCGTCGGTTTAAAGACCGGTACGACCAAGGCATCAGGGGCAAGTCTCGTAGCAGCTTACGATATAACCGGAGAGTCCGGAACGAAGACCGTGGTCACGATCGAGTACGGTGCCGAAGACGCGGCCGCCCGAAACACGGTCACGGAGATACTGATGAGATACGGTATACAATGTGATCAGTCATCGACATATACTTCGGAGGAAGAACCTTTTCCGTATACTGCCGATGCCCTGATACGCAGGCTGATACTTGTAAAAAGCCGGCAGAGGTGATACCCCGCCGGCTTTTATATTGCGTTATATTGCGTTGTCTCAGACATTCAGTCCCTTGGCTTCATCGCACCCGAGGACTATGTTCATGCACTGCATCGCAGCTCCGGATGCTCCTTTGCCGAGGTTGTCGAATCTGGTCGCAACGACGATCCTGTCATCATTTCCGGTGACGAATATCTCCATTCCGTCCCATCCCGCACATGCGTCGGAGAAAAGTGCACCGCCTGCTTCGGCTTCGGCACCGAAAGGCATTACCCTGATAAACTTCTCCCCTTCATAATACCGTGCGAAGAAATCTCTGATCTCCTCGGGAGTTTTTTTCACTTTTAAAAGGTCTGTATACAGTGGCACCTGAACGATCATTCCGCTGTGATAATTCGTGGTAAGCGGACTGAAGAGCGGCTCTCTGTCAAGCCCCGTTACCGCTTTCATTTCCTTAAGATGCTTATGAGACTGGCCCCATGCGTACATTCTCGCGGAATCGAATTTCGCATCACGACCTTCCTCTTCATATGCTGCGATCAGTTTCTTGCCGCCTCCGCTGTATCCGGATACCGCAAAAACTGATACGGGATAATCCTTCGGAAGTATGCCCTCCTTAACCAGCGGATATCCCAAAGCGATAAAACCTGATGCATAGCAGCCGGGAACCGCGATCCTTTTGCCTGTGCGGATCGCATCGCGATGTGAAGCCGACAGCTCGGGGAAGCCGTATGCCCAGCCCTCGCTCGTACGATGAGCCGTGGATGTATCGATGATCACGACATTCTCATTTTCAACCAGAGATACCGACTCGATCGCTGCGGCATCCGGCAGACACAGAAATGTGATGTCGGACTCGTTGATCAGACGCTTGCGCTCATCGGGATCCTTGCGCAGCTCCGAGCTGATGGTCAGCAGCTCGATATCGTCTCTTAATGAGAATCTCTCATGGATCCTGAGTCCTGTCGTCCCTTCGCTTCCGTCGATGAATACTTTTGTTTTCAATGTTTTTCTCCTTAACTTTCCGGATCACTGTCCGGCCGATCTCAGACGCAGTGTTTCATACAGAGATACACATTTGTCTGAAAGGCACAGGATCCACGCCTCTTTCGACTGCGGGATCCGTCCCAGATTAAGCGGCCACATATGGCTGTATATGACCTGATATATTTTATCATCTATGTCAAAATATTTCTTCGCATTTCTGCACGCCGTAGCAGCATGCCTATAGCCGTGGAGTCTGTGTGAACCGTCATCCACTCTGTGCCAGTCATACAGATAGAAATCGTGAAGCATGGCGCCCACCAGCAGGACTCTCAGATCCGAGTTCAGTTTAAGCGACCGGTTCATGTCGTAACAGAGTCTCGCAACATGTTCGCAATGCTCGTATATCGTCACGTTGCCGTGGTGGATATAGTGCTTCATTTCATTCACGATCTCTTCCGATCGTATATCCGAAAGGATCGCATACATTTCATCGTAGTTTTTCATTTACAGTTATCGCACTTTCCGGTCTTATACGTATATCCTGACTCTGCAGTTGAGCTTGCCCTTTTTGCTCAGGCCAAGCTCCCCGGCGTATTCGAACTTGCCCTTACCTCTGACGGATATCACATCTTTGTCCTTTAACTGCCTGGCGTTCTCGGTGCAGCTGCGTCCGTTAAGGAAAATAAGCCCCGCCGGAAACATGTTCACGGCCTCCTGACGTGACAGATTATATACCCTGGAAATGACCGCATCGATCCTCTGCGATGAAACCTGTATGATCCTCTCTTCGGTCTCGTGCGATGCTATATCCGGGATATCCTCAATGATCTCAACGTGTACCGTTGTATGCCTGACTCTCGAGAGATTATCTGCGATATACCCGGCGATGCTGTCCCTGCAAAAGACACAGGCCTTCTTATCACGGACAAATATATCTCCGAGCATCTCACGCTTGATCCCGAGATTCATAAGTGCTCCCAGAAAATCCCTGTGGTTTAAGTCATCGGCAAATCTATCGGCAACAGGTGTGATGACAAGTGCCGTGATTGGAAAATCCTGTACGTATCCGAGGTCCTCTTCGCTGCCGAATCTTATCATCTTACGCTCGGATACGTCACATCCGCCGAACAGCGTGGGATGAGCAAACCGAAGCTCTGCTTCATTATCATAAAACACAGCCAGTTCCGCTACGGACAGAAAATCAGTAAAGGTATACTGTCCGTTATTATAGCTTCTGTCGGCAAGTTCCCTTAATCTGTGAGCTTCCATTTCTACTCCTCGCGATTAAGTATATCATACTCCTCCAATATTCTGCCGACATGACGGGTTTCAAAGAACATATCCTTTTTCACCAGAACCAGGATCACAGTCACAATAAAGACAACTATCGTCTCCACACATTTGGTCTCGGGTGTCATGGCTATTTTCTCCTGCATGAAATTAACAAACAGATGGAAAATGATGCACGCCAGTATCGAGCGGTCGCTTGCAAGATAAACCCAGGTGATGATAAATCCCATAGGGATCGCACTCACGAAAAAGTTCACAACGAAAAGCGGATTGACCATAAGTCCGGCCTGGTAAGTTCCCTCGATGAAGATGAGCGGGAAATGCCAGAAAGACCAGATGGCTCCGAAGATGACTGACTCCCAGAACCAGTTCATGTAGTTACCGATCGAGTCTTCACAATAACCTTTCCAGCCGACCTCTTCGAGTGCAGATGCGACTATGAGTGTGAGGAATGCACTCGCCACACCTACTCCCGTAAACGAGAAATCCTCGGTGAAAGAAAACTGGTCAAGTGACTGTCCGAATGCAAGCGACAGCAGGATCGAGCATACTACTATAAGTGCAAAAACACCGATGGATAAAGCTACATTTCCCCACTTCACTTTATAAAGTCCGATCATTTTGACTTTCAGATCCTTTTTCAATGCGGGCGAGCCCGATACGAGGATGAATACCGTCGAGACTACCGCGGGAGAGATCAGACCGAGCAGCATAAGGACCGTGGCGGTGCCGCCCTTGAGAAAGATCGCGGGGATCCAGAATATCCATGTGAACAGATATGCCATTGCGAAATACAGAACCGGTCTGTATCTGTATCCACTGTTCTTTTCGTTTACGGTTGTTTGTGTGTTCATGTTCATATTGTATTCCTTTCTTGTGTAAGTAAATGATTGTGGACGATTACCGTCAGTTCGCTTCCGTGCTCCAGATTGCGTATCCTGCGTGAGAAAAAGAGAATGACCGAAGCTGCCATTAGCATGATCCCCGCCACGCAGATCACTCTCGCGGATCCCCTTCCGACACCGATCCCCGCGGAGTTTCCGATCCGGTCGGCCAGCACTCCCGACAGTGCATATGCGGGGATATATCCGAGCTGCGATATGAATCCGATAAATCCCCACACACGGCCCTGCAGTTCATTCGGGATATTGCTCCTGGCCAGGTAGTCGAGGCACGAATTCGCCGGCGGGAGCATAGCGAAGAACAGGAATCCGAAAGTGCAGATCGAAGCCACATTTTCTCTCATGGAGAATCCGACCATGAAAGCTCCGGCCAGGGTGAGCGAGATTGACAGGACTGCGGCTTGGACCTTACGTATCCCGACTATACCGGTGATCAGGGCCGTAACAAGCATGCCGAGTGCACAGACCGTCTCCGAGATTCCGAGCGTACGTGCATCCGTAAAGGATAACAGCAGTGGCTCGGACAGGACCTGAATGACGCCTATGTACATTGATATGAGAGATGAGACAACTATGAGCAGCAGAACACCCTTTCTTGAATAGACTCCTCTCCAGCCTTCGGACAGGATCGCAAAAAACTTCTCATCCCGGCGAGCTTTGCCTGCGGTTATGCCTTTCTTCACATAGGCGGTAGTCGCTAGAGTGATGAAGAAAGTACATATGTCAATGACCAGTAAAAGTCTGATGTCAAAAACTCCGAGCAGAAGTCCGGCGATCACGGGCGATACCAGATATCTGGCGCTTCCGGCAAGTGAGGTCAGTCCGCTGGCCCGGGTGTACTCCTCTTCGGTCAGGATGTCCGTAACAGTCGCTCTGTACGACGGATCGAGCAGCGATGAGAAAACCGAGCTTATGAACACGCCCAGGCATATCTGCCACAATGCCGCATCACCCATCAGCATCATCAGCAATATATACAGAATGCCGAGTGCCGAGCAGCCGTCACCGATCATCATGAGCATTCTCCTGTCATACATATCTGCCAGCACACCGGCCGGAACCGAGAGGATCAACGTCGGCAGGAATCCGAGGAGAGTGACCAGAGCCATCTGTGAGGCGCTGCCGGTTCGGTTGAAGATGTAGACTCCGAGGCCGAAGCTCGTCAGACCGCCTCCGATCTGCGATATCAGGTCGCCGGACCAGAGTATCAGGAATTTGGAATAATCGGGTTTGGGTTTCATGGGACTCCTTTCTGTTTTCGGTTGCGTAACCGGAGGTGGACGTCGGACGGTGTGTGTTGTCCGAGGCGTCGTTTGGTATGTGCCGACCGACTGTCTGTCGGTAACTCGGTGTTATAAAAGGAAACCTGAGGTTTCCTTTTAAGGTGCTTTACTTAAATAGCTTGCTCATCGCCTGCTGCACGCTGCCTTCTTTTGCGCCGAGCAGCAACTCCGTATTATGGAGAAAAGCTTTGATCCTGTTGGCGGATCTTTCTTCGGATTCATCATAGTCATCATCGAAGACTGTTCCGGAGTAGAGGATGAGCATTTCCACGGTTTCCGCAGGATATTTGATATGGAATATTCCCTGCTCATTACCTTCTTCTACTATGCGTACTATGATCGGCACGATCCCTTCGATAAGGTTATGCAGCATCTTCTGATGCATCAATGCGTTCTGCGGCTTGTGAACCTGGTCTATGATCTCATGTCCTATGTCAGTATCCACATTGAGTGCGGCGATCGTCATCACTATCCTGTCAATGACAGGTATCGAAGTATCCGCTGCGATCGTACTCGCCCTGGATATAAGCGATGAGTTGATCCGGTCGATGATCGCATTCAGGATATCCTCCTTGGAACTGAAATGATAATACAGAGTACCTCTTGCTATTCCGACTCTCTCGAGGATATCGTTGGTGCTGGCCTTATCATATCCCTTGCTAACGAAGAGTTCTTCCGCCACATCCAGTATCTCATTTCTTCTTTCTGCGGCTTCTTTTACTACTCTCTGCTTCTTATCCATCTCATCTCCCGGGCCGGTACTCGACGGTTTTTCTCTGATGTATTTCTTTAGCCGGCCGGTGCTCCCGACTCAACCGACAGGTTGTCGGTTGATATGATATTACCCTTTTACGGGGATAATGTCAAGCCAACGATTACATATCAATCCCTTGTGTTGATGAGTGATTCCCCGACCACGCGGATCAGTGCGAATAATACGCCCGATACTGCCCATATGATCCAGGTTATGTCCCAGCGGCCGGTAATAAAGCTTACAGCCAGATATACCACTGTAATGAACAGCCAGTATATCCTATTTAACGGTTCCAGTTTCTTATTCCTTTTCTTTTGCTCGGCCGTATAATCATCGGCCTGGAGTATAACCTTATATGAACTGTACACGCCGCATATCGCGATGAACATATATACAGCACATCCTATCGCCAGGAGCAGCAGACATACCATGGCGACGATCACTACGCTCGGAGCTCCCAATACAGCGGTGATGATCAGCGGAACACACCCCAATACACAGAGCAGCACGCCCACGGTCAGGGCTCTGGTATTGTATGGTTCCGATGCTGCCAATCTTTCTCTCGCCATGCCGTCCACACCATACTCCGTATCAAAAGATTCCTGCTCAAGAAATGCATATTTCCCGAGCTTGCCGCCCTGAGATATGAAAAGCCATACTGCAGTTCCTATCTGGGCAAAGAGAACTAACAGTCCGATCGCGGTAACGACGTTTTCGGATGCTGTAATTACATGCGCGCTCTGAAGGCCGGCAAGCAGAATGAGAACCACCGGGCAGGTGATGCACAGGAATACACCCAGGCCAACCTTCGGAAGAACAGCTTTTCTGAGAGCTATATACTCGGAAGCTTCTTCCATTGATACCCTTCTTAAAGGTGTGAAGGTATCGGTATTTTCACTATAAGAAGCGGGAGTCGCATTCGTATCAGGCTCCATATCCTCTTTTAATAAGTAATCCGTGCTCACATTGAAGACTTCTGCCATCTTCAGGATCTTCTGAAGATCCGGTATGCTCTGTGCGCTCTCCCATTTGGATACCGATTGTCTCGATACACCGAGCATATCTGCCAGTTCTTCCTGTGACCAGCCGTTTTTCTTTCTTTCATTAATGATCTTATCTGCGAGTATCATATTCTTCCTTTCCGAAACTTTACATCTGCCTTACATGATGACCGGTACATGTCAGTTTCTTCAAACATTTGACTGTTGCCTGACTGCTGCTTTGTTCGAACAACCTGACCATAGCTTTTCCGACGGTTGCATTCCATAAAGTGAGCCTTTCAATCTGTCAACCGGCGGTTGCAATTAGCATAAAAACAGCAAAAAGCGGTAGCATCAGGTTGATACTACCGCTGTCTCATCAAGTCATGGATGCGATGAGAGCATCTATCTCTGCCTGCGAAAGCATCCTCCCGGGATCAGCGGGTGCAGAAGCCGCTGCAGGTGCAAGGGCCGCAGCCGGAGAGGCCGCCGCAAAAGCAGGAGCAGGCGACGCCGCTGCAGGTTTAACATTGGCCGCACTGAACGCAGCTCCGCCACCGGCCTGTGGTGATTTTCCCATAATACTTGCAAGTAAAGCCTGCTGCTCCGGGCTTAATCCGTTAGCATCCATATACCT
This sequence comes from uncultured Lachnospiraceae bacterium, assembly GCA_946620235.1. Lineage (GTDB taxonomy): Bacteria > Bacillota > Clostridia > Lachnospirales > Lachnospiraceae > XBB2008. The sequence goes on from CAMONC010000013.1 coordinate 26,812, forward strand.
GTATCCCTTCGAGTGATGAACGACCCAAACCTGCGTCGCCAGTAAACGTCATACAGCTATAGTAACATGGCTTATGGAATATCGCCAACGATATTATTCCGCAGGATACTCCGGGTTAGCCGGTCCTCAGTCAGATATAAAGCACATATTCCATGCTGAAGAATACGCGGAACACTTATAAAACAGCTTGACCCACTGCTTCTTCTTAAAAACGGTTATCTCGCAGTCAAACTCATACATGCTACTATGGGTATTCACACCATCGGCATTAACGTAATCACCCATATGCGACAGCTCCTTATACTCATTGATCGTATAGGCATGGTATTCACCATCCTCATCCTGTATTCTCAGTCGGAAAGGGATGATCTTACCATCCGAATTGAACTGGCATATGACGTCTACCGGCATCTGTCCTTTATCTGCGCTGTTCATCTGTCCTGTCCTTCATCAGCTGCTGCAAATACTCTGTACGCTGATTATAGAACATATGTTCGCGTATGTAAAGACCAAAATGCTTCTGCCATGCTTCAACCAAACTTCAGCCAAAAACCCTATTTCTCGAAAATAACACCGCCGGCGTTGGTCGGGTGATCGTAGTACAGGATTTCCCCGGCTTCGGTCTTATATGTCACGATCTTGTGTACGATCAGGATATCGCCCGATGCGGATGTGATCATAATGATCCCCATCCATAGCCAGAATAGCGATCCGGCCGCTATTGCAATGGCCACAGGAATGATCCCCAGGATTATCAGCGGCATCAGCGCTCCCAGGATATATGCGCCCTTTGCAAGAGCCACCTTGCATGTACAGTAAGGAGTGAGATACTTTTTGATAAATCCGAACTCAATATCCTTGAAATGATGCTCCGCAAATATCGCCCATGTGGCACCGTGTATCAATTCATGTACAACAACCAGAGCTAAAAGTATAACGACGAATAACAGATACGTAAGCGGTGACATCGCGAGAAGAGAATCCACTATTCCGTCCGTCGAGTTAACCATGAGATACAGCACCATGGAAATGATCGCCACGGGAACAAACAATATGAACGAGAACGCATTCGCCCATACCAGTCCTATGATCAGTTCCGTGCATTTGTATCCGCGGCTCTCCAGATCACTCCTGATCTCTTCAAATTTCTCCAGGCGCTTCTGCTCGGCCGGTGTTAATTCATGTTCGTTTGCCATCTGTTCTACCTCCTGATGATCCGTTCCGTGCTACTCTATGATCGTATACTGAAGCATCTCATACTTCAGTTTAGTGCCTTCCCTGATCTCCGGTGGAAGAAGCGCACGTGCCACCAGTTTCAGGTCATCCGATTCTATATCTGTTCTGCGCAGATTCGCATAATCCGATTCTATGCTTTCTACAATGTAATAAAATGTTTCCATTTTTCCTCCTCAAAATACTATCTTTCCCACAACCTCCTTTTCTCCGGGTCATCTCACGCCCGGCCAGGTACTGTCGGGCCATTCTTCGCCCCCCGACAGATTCTCATATGTATCGATGACCACAGCCGTGTTCTCGTCCACGCGCGTCATCA
>CAMONC010000014.1 GCA_946620235.1 uncultured Lachnospiraceae bacterium
GGAATCCTTGTCTTATATAATCCCTCATCGGGAGTCGTGTATTGATTAAAAACCTCAGCGGATTCCCGCCGCGTATCATTTTCCAGCTGCATGATCACTACCGTTCCTTTCCGGGACAGCTTCATAGCGTAGGCTAACAGATGAGACCGTATGAAAGCCGGATCCCCGTCATAACCGGATCTCAATATCGATCCGTCAGAGACTATCGCCAATTTGTCTACAAGTTTCATGGTAAAGAAGATACCTTCACCGGTATGTCTGTCCGGAGCCGAAGTGAATCGTCCCTTATATAATTCCGCGACGGCATCTTCTATCATCGGATCGGGATGCCCGTACAGTTTCATTGTATCCATGACATTTCGAAAGATCCCTATTCCGTCATCAACCAATACTATTCGGGTATATAAAGAACTTATCTCAACATAAACACTTACAGTGATTCCCTGCGAGTGTTCCAACGCATTATTGAAGATCTCTGAAAGCGAGTACCGCCATATTCTCGATGCATTTTCGTTTGTGTCAAGAAGCGGAAGAATATCCCGGTATGCAACTATATCCTCCTGCTCGGAAACGGTGTCCATTCTGTATTGAAAAGATCTTTTGTTGAATGTGAGAGAATATCCGCACCCGGTCGTATCATCTCGATGAATATGCCCGTTCGACAGCTCTGCCTCGATATACCTTTTTACGCTGGTGGAGGATATACCAAAAGCATCACACGTTTTGGATATCATATTCTCATCATCATCGTCTATTTTTCTGAGGAGATAGTGCTTTATTTCCCGCCGTTTGATCTCTGTAAATGACATCTGAACCTCTTATAAACTATACACACAACTTTGACAACTATAATACTATATTTTCGAACTATAAATCAAGGAGAACAGGTCAGGTATTGATATCAAAAGCCGCAGCGGATATACTTGGGAACAGGGTGTGTGCCCATTATCGGAGACTGAGACCATTTTGAAAGGAGCCTGTATATAAATGGATTATGCAAAAGTATCGCTGGAGAAGCATGAGGAATGGAAAGGTAAGATCGAGATCAAGTGCCGCGCTGCGGTAGACAGCTCGGAGGCGCTGAGCATCGCGTATACGCCCGGTGTCGCTCAGCCGTGTCTCGAGATACAGAAGGACATAGATAAGAGTTATGACCTCACCCGCAGATGGAACACGGTCGCCGTAGTGACTGACGGAACCGCGGTTCTCGGACTGGGAGATATAGGTCCCGAAGCCGGAATGCCGGTCATGGAGGGTAAATGCGTGCTCTTCAAGGCTTTCGGTGATGTGGATGCGATACCGCTGTGCATCAGATCCAAGGACGTTGATGAGATAGTAAACACGGTCCGCCTGCTCGCAGGCAGTTTCGGAGGAGTCAATCTGGAGGATATAGCCGCTCCGAGATGCTTCGAGATCGAGAAGAAGCTTAAGGAATGCTGTGATATACCGATCTTCCATGATGATCAGCACGGTACGGCTGTAATCACGCTGGCCGGACTGATGAACGCCCTGAAAGTCGTAGGCAAGAATATTGAGGATATCAAGATTGTTACTTCCGGAGCAGGGGCAGCAGGCATCGCCATCATTAAGCTGCTCATGGCCATGGGACTTAAGAATGTCATCATGACCGACCGCCAGGGTGCCATCTACGAGGGCCGCGAGGGCTTAAATCCCGTGAAGGAGGAGATGGCGAAGATCACTAACTTTAATAAGGAAAAAGGAACTCTCGCCGACGTGATCAAGGGCGCTGACGTATTTATCGGTGTATCCGCACCGGGTACGCTTACACAGGATATGGTAAGAAGTATGGCGAAGGATCCGATCGTATTCGCCTGTGCAAATCCCACTCCCGAGATATTCCCGGACGAAGCGAAGGCAGCAGGCGCCGCTGTGGTATCCACAGGACGCAGCGACTATCCGAACCAGGTCAACAATGTACTCTGCTTCCCCGGTATCTTCCGCGGAGCGCTCGATGTACGCGCATCCGATATAAATGACGAAATGAAGATCGCGGCAGCCAAGGCTCTCGCCGGACTGATCTCGGACGACGAGCTCTCGGCTGACAACATCCTGCCCAAGGCGTTCGACCCCAGAGTTAAGGATGCCGTAGCAAAAGCAGCAGCACAGGCAGCCCGTGACAGCGGAGTAGCCAGGATCTGATATCGCCGGTATTTTTTTCAAAAATGCGTTCAAAAAGCACTTGCATATATTTTGAGGGCATGTTATCTTAATTCAAGAAGAACTAAAATAGTTTAGATGATATTAAAACAAAGATGAGGCTCTCAGGGACATTCGATGTCCCTGAGAGCTTTTGTTTTTTTTTCAGAAATACGGAGGCGGTTATGAACAAAAAGATCATGGCGGGAGTATTGGCCGGAGTGATGCTTATGTCTGCGGGATGTGCACAGAACGGTTCACCGGCGAATACCGGTACGGAAGACGAGGGGGCATCTGTGAAGACGGAGTACAACTATACGGTTTCTTATGACGGAATAGCGAAGGGTGACGTATCATCCCCCGGGGTAGCCGTTCACGATCCCTCAATACTTAAGGCTGACGGGACTTATTACATATTCGGCTCTCATATGACTGCCGCAAAGAGCACGGATCTGACCAACTGGGAGATGATCGCGGATAACTATATGAAGACCAATCCGGTATACGGGCAGATATATGAGGTGGCGGATGAAGCATTTGCATATGCCGGAGACAAGAGCAGTCTGATACCGACCGATGACAAGTCAACCCATGTATGGGCGCCGGATGTGATATACAACAAGACCATGGGCAAGTATTGCATGTATTACTGCACTTCTTCGACCTGGAACGCATCCAATCTGTGTTTCGGCACATCCGATTCTCCGGAGGGTCCGTATGAATGGCAGAAAGCCCTCATTTACTCCGGTTTCGGCTCCAAACAGCTGGAAGCCACGGATGTACTTGACTACGTGGATGAGGAATATGCCCGCAAGCACTATATCAAAGGCGGCGGCTACAATTACGAGGATTATCCGAATGCCATAGATCCGACCGTATTCTATGATGCCGATGACAGGCTCTGGATGGTATACGGCTCATGGAGCGGCGGAATTTTTCTGCTGGAGCTGGATCCGGCTACCGGCGAAGTGATACATCCGGAGACTGACGAAGCAGTCGGTGTGGATGCTTATTTTGGCAAGCGTCTGCTCGGGGGCGGCCACATTTCCATAGAGGGACCGTACATCCTGTATGACGAGGCATCCGGATATTACTACCTCTATGTATCATACGGGGCACTTACCTCGAACGGAGGATATCAGATACGTGTGTTTAGATCGGATAAGGTCGACGGGACATATGTCGATATGAACGGAGCATATCCTGAGAAAAGCGCTCTGCATCAGAACTTCGGTCTGAAACTCTCCGGTAATTACAAGCTGCCCAGCCTGGAAAAGGCATATATGGCCACAGGACACAACTCCGCATTCATCGATGATGACGGCAAGATGTACGTGGTTTATCATACCCGCTTTAATGACAACGGAGAGAATCATTCGCCGCGTGTCCACCAGCTCTATATCAACGAGGAAGGGTGGCCGTGTGAGCTTCCCTACCAGACAGGCGGTGAGACAGTATCGGAGACAGGATATGACCGTGCAGAGCTTACAGGACGTTATTTTGTGACTAATCAGGGTACGGAGATAAACAATGAGATCGCCAATCCGATGATACTCTATCTGAATGATGACGGATCGGTCACCGGCAGGGAATCATCCGGCGAATGGTCCGTTGTGGATGGCAAGCCGTATATGTCGGTCACGATAGACGGTACGGAATATAAGGGAATCTTCTGTCCAATGAAGGATGAAGCGGGTACGGATGTAATGACTTTCTCGGCTGTGGGTGCCAATACCACGGTCTGGGGTGTGAAATACGTCAATTGATGTTGTGTAGGTAATGGGGGAAAGAAATGAGCCAGAATCTGATTTACAATGAACCGTGGATAATGCAGAGAGCGGATCCGTATATTCTCAAAGCCGATGACGGCAGCTATTATTTCACTGCATCCGTGCCGGAGTATGACCGGATCATCCTGCGCAGGGCCAAAACTCTTGAAGGGCTGCGGGACGCACCGGAGATCGAGGTATGGCATAAGCATGAATCCGGACCGCAGAGTATACATATCTGGGCGCCGGAGCTGCATTTCCTTTTCGGTAAATGGTACATATACTATGCCGGCGGAGACAAGGATGATATATGGGCGATCCGCCCCTACGTACTGGAATGCACAGGGTCCGATCCGATCAAGGATGCATGGGTTGAAAAGGGGAAAATGACCTGCGCTGCCGATGATGAGTTCTCTTTCAGGGCCTTTTCGCTGGATGCGACGGTATTCGAAGTAAACGGCTGCTGGTACTATATTTGGGCTGAGAAAACGGGCGTCGGCAAGCAGATATCCAACCTCTATATAGCCCGTATGAAGAACGGATATACGCTGGATACGGTCCAGGTACTGCTCACCACTCCCGACTATGACTGGGAGAGGCACGGATTCTGGGTAAATGAAGGTCCGGCCGTGATCAGGCGGAACGGCAGAGTCTATGTGACCTATTCGGCCAGCGATACCGGTATTAATTATTGTATGGGTATGCTTACGGCAGATGAAGATTCGGATCTTCTGGATCCCCTGTCATGGAAAAAAGAAAGATATCCGGTACTGTGCTCGTCAGCGGAGCATACTGTGTACGGACCCGGGCATAATTCTTTTACCACGGACAGTGAGGGTGAGGATATCCTGGTCTATCATGCGAGAACCGAGACGGAGATAGTCGGTGATCCGCTGTATAATCCCAACCGGCATACGATGCTTATGCGTATCAAATGGAAAGATGACCGTCCGGTATTTTCCTATAGCTGATCACACCTGCGGTATAGGTGAATAATTCAGATTCACGTTTATATCCTGGTCGTAGTTTCCGAAGGTCTTGCCGAATATGGTGAGACCTCCGACATGTTTGGAAGTTTCTTCGACAGCCATCTTCAGGCGTATCGTACTCGTGTAATCGAGATTCAGCATATTCGTCGTGACATCGGATATCTGCAGACCGTCTATAAAGGTACCTTTTCGGTTGATGACAAGCAGTTTAAGCAGACCGTACTGATTCCAGTTGTTAAACCACCAGTCCGGTGTAAACATTCCTCGTACATCGCCGTAATCTCCGGGTGAAGTCCACATTCCTACCAGAACATCATTTATATAGAAAGAAATATCGGAAGGCCAGTTCTCATCTACACCGGGAGCTTCCGAGCTGATCTCCATCGATACGGAGATCTGGCTTATGCGGTTATTGCGGGGAATCAGGTTAGGCACCGTGTATTCCACATATCCCTTTGTAAACCATACGATATCGGCCTGGAACCTGTCGGGATGATCGAAGTATCTGATGTCATCCAGTTCACCGATAAGAGATTTATTGGTCGCCAGTCCGCAGGTCGGACATACATCATGTGAAGTGAACTGTCCAACCTTGATCTGAGTCCTGTAGGTGTTGGCATCATCGACCGGCTGTTCAATATCTATCAGTATCTTGTCCTGTCTGAGCGAACAGATCTTCTGGTTGCCGTGGCCCGAAGATTCGTTGGATATGGATATCAGATCGCATTCTTCAAGTTTCTTGATATGTCCGGTGAGGGCTCCGTTGGTTATCTTCAGCTGGCTTGCGAGCTGGTTCATGCTCATCGGCCCGTTCTCCAGCAGAGTATTGAGCAGCTGTATACGGACATCGGATCCGAGTGCCTTGAAGATCTCAAGGCCGTCGTCAAGGGAGGTAATGTGTAACATTTCGGTCACCTCTTGCGAAAAGAATAGTTTAATTGTTCCTAAAATAGTATAGCATTATTTGAATGGGCAGTCAAAACAAATTGCTGTGGATCATGTATTTTTCTCTAACGATCAAAGCTTTCCAAGCTTTAGGTTTTTCTAAAACAAAAGCAAAACAGGAGTAAAATCGGCTAAATAAACGCAAGATTTGAGCAAAACAGCAATATCGACAAAAAGGGTGGATGGTTTTAGTACAAAACTTACCAAAAACTAAAATAGTTTAATAAAACGTAAAATAATTATTGACAGCCTAAACTGCTTCGCGTTAAAGTGAACTCATAGCAAATGCATCTGACATTTATCACGATCAATATTGAGCCTCATCTTTATAGACAGGATGAAAGTTAGTAAGCAGAGAGCTATAGCCAAAAACTAATGTAAGACTTAAAGGAGGAAGCAAATGAAAAAGAAACTTGTCAGCGTTTTATTAAGCGCAGCAATGACAGCCACTCTTCTTGCAGGTTGCGGTGGCGCAGCAGACACAGCTGCCGATACCGGAGCTCAGGAAGCAACAGAAGAAACTGCCGAAGCCGCCGATGAGGTTGAGGAAGCAGCAGCCGAGGAAACCCCTACGGCAACCTTCGGTGATTCATCGGGAACACATCTGGAGATGTGGACATTCGTAGAACTTCACGCACAGCATTATCAGGATATGGCTGAAGTATGGAACGAGCAGCATCCAGATGAGACTATCGAGATCACATGTACAACATATCCTTACGGTGACATGCACACCAAGCTGCTGAGCTCTCTTGAAGCAGGAACCGGTGCACCGGACATCTGTGATGTAGAAGTCGGACAGTATCCTAATGTAGTAGCAGGACTTGATAACTGGCTCGTTCCCCTCGATGATTACGCAGCAGACTATATGTCTACGATGGTTCCCGCCAGAATGCAGCTCTATCAGGGATCTGACGGACACTATTACGGAGCTCCTTATCATGTAGGTGCTTTCGCAATGTACTACAATGTAGCTGCCATGGCTGAGGCAATGGGCATCTCCAACGACGAAGTGATCGCCAAGATCGATGCCGTTAAGACCTGGGCTGACTATGAAGCACTCGGTAACGAGTATGTATCGGCTATCGCTACCGAAGGCAAGTACTGGACCTGTGTAGATACAGGCGGTGTTGACTGGATGTGGCTTGCAATGGCTGAGTACGGTGAGGACTGGACCGGCGGATTCGAAGGCCCCGCAAACGTACAGCTTGATTCAGTTAAGAAGATGATGGAAATGCAGCAGAGCTGGCTCAAGAGCGGCATAGCTGAGATCTCCCCCGACGGACACGTTGACCTCGAGGCAGGTTTCCAGAACATACTTGATCACAATGTAGTATCCTTCCCCAAGGCACTGTGGTTCATGAGCCGTTTCACCAACTACATGGCTGACGAAGCAGGCAACTGGTATATAGCTAAGTGTCCTGTATTCGAAGAAGGTCAGAAGTGCTCAGTCGGTGTCGGCGGTACAGGTACCGTAGTTACACAGCAGTCAGAGAACAAGGATCTTGCAGCAAGATTCCTTTGCTGGGCAAAGATGTCCGATGAAGGTGAGCAGCACATCTGGGATAAGCTTGGATTCGATGTCTGCAACGCAGCACTGTGGACTCAGGACTCATTCGCACATGATGATTCAAACCAGTTCAACGCTTTCTTCATCAACTATCCTTATGACGTGCTCAATGAGATCGGAATGGATAACATCGGTAAGATATCTGTAGTAGCTATAAGCCCTACGATCAACGAGTATATGTGCACAACGACTCTCAACGAAGTATTTGAGGATCCTAATTACAGCATCGATGATGCGCTTCAGGAGGCTCAGGACGCTATCGATCTTGAGCAGTAAAATGTTCATAGTTTACTTCTTCATTGGAATGGAAGTATAGTTTACCTCAGAAGGGGATGTCGGGATCATCCGGCATCCCCTTCGGTAAACAGTATTAAGACAGAGAAGGTTTTTTATTTACTAATATAGGAGGATGAGATAAATGAAGACCGGAAAATTCCTGTATTCACAGAAGGTTGCACCATACGTGTTCGTGCTGCCCTTTATCCTCAGCTTCGCAATCTTTTGGATCTATCCCCTGATCACAGCATTTACCATGAGTTTTCAGAAGATCACGCCTACGACCACTGATTGGGTGGGCTTTACGAACTATGCGAAACTGCTTAAGGATAAAGTATTTCTTCTGGCGATAAAGAACAGTGCCACATACATGTTCTTCACACTTGTTTTACTTATACCTTTTCCAATGATCTTTGCCGTACTGATGGATTCCAAGATCGTCAAGGCAAAGGGTGTATGGAAAGCGATCCTGTATATGCCGGCGCTTACTTCAGTAGTCATATCCGGTATGTTGTTCCGTCTGATGTTCACTGAGTATAAGACGGGACAGATGAATCTGATAACACAGGCCCTTGGCCTTGGAACATATAAATGGCTCAAAAACGGGTGGTCCGGAATGCTCGCTTTGCTGGTACTCGCCTGCTGGAGATGGACAGGCGTGAATATGCTCTACTTTCTGTCCGGACTTAAGGCCATTGATCCCGCTTTGTACGAGGCAGCCGATATAGACGGCGCAACCCCCGTACAGAAGTTCTTCCGTGTAACCCTGCCGCTGCTTAAACCCACCACTATATATGTGCTGACCATCTCCGTATATGCCGGTTTGGCCATGTTCCTTGAATCGTATATGTTATGGGCCGGAAACGCTTCGCCGAACAACATCGGTCTGACTATCGTCGGATACCTGTACAGACGAGGCATAGAGAAAAACGACATGGGTTATGCATGTGCGGTCGGAGTTGTACTGCTGATAGTCGCCCTGATCATCAACTTCGCACAGCTGATCATGAACGGAACATTCAAGAAGGAGGAAGACTGATATGGCTGAGACAAAACGCAGAGATCTTTCTCATACTCCTTCATTTAAGATAAAGACCATACTGGGCACCGGATTTTTCGTAGTCCTGTGCGTGATCATAGCCTTTCCGGTAGTAGCGGGCTTACTGGCTTCGTTCAGACCCGGAACAGAGCTTATCAGGCGAGGGTTGTCCATCGATTTCAATTTCACCACGATGACGACGGCCAATTACCGTTATCTGTTCGGAGGAAACGAGGACAGCCGCAAGTACTTCATGTGGTATAAGAACTCGCTCCTGATCGCGGTCGTATCTGTTGTCCTTACACTTTTCATATGCTATTTCGTGGCTTACGGACTGACGATGTATGATTTCAAGCTCAGGAATCTGCTGTTTACACTGGTCATCGCGACCATGATGGTTCCTTTCGAGATCCTGATGCTTCCTATGTATAAGGAAGTAATAGCACTGAAGCTTATCGATACCTATGCAGGTGTGATACTCCCGGGACTGTGCGGTGCGTCGACGATATTCTTTTTCAGACAGTATCTGTCTGGCCTGCCGAAAGAACTTCTGTCCGCGGCACGTATCGACGGCGCCAATGAATACTACATTTCCGTGAAGATAATACTCCCGCTGGCTAAGCCGGCATTCGCATCCATGGGTATACTGTGTGCGATGGGTGTGTGGAATGCGATCCTCTGGCCACTGCTGGTACTTAAGGGAGCCGAGAAATTCACGCTTCCGATAGGACTTAATACACTGCTTACACCTTACGGAAATAATTACGACGTGCTGATAGCCGGATCAATGTTCGGGATCCTGCCGATATTTATTATTTTCCTTCTCTTCCAAAAGTATATAATAGATGGTATGACGGCCGGTGCGGTTAAGGGATGATCCCGATGTTCCCAAGCCCCGGTGCGGATAAGCACGGAAAAATATTGGAGGTTACAAATGGCAAAACTGGTTATTAACAATGAATCAAGGAAGAGCACGATAGCTCCCGAGATCTACGGACATTTCTCGGAGCACCTCGGCAGATGTATCTACGAGGGTCTCTATGTAGGCGAGAACTCCGACATCCCGAATGTAAACGGCATGCGTAAGGATGTGGTTGATGCCCTGAAGGAGATGAAGATCCCGGTACTTCGCTGGCCGGGCGGATGCTTTGCCGATGAGTATCACTGGATGGACGGCATCGGTCCCAAAGAAAAGCGTAAGAAGATGATAAACACTCACTGGGGAGGAGTCATAGAGGACAACAGCTTCGGTACACATGAGTTCTTTGAACTCTGTAAGCAGCTGGGTTGCAAGACATATGTGAACATGAATGTCGGCAGCGGAACCGTACGTGAGATGAGTGAATGGGTTGAATATATCACTTTCAACGGAGTCTCACCCATGGCTGACCTGCGCAAGGCAAACGGTCATGAGGAACCCTGGCAGCTTGATTATGTAGGAGTCGGCAACGAGAACTGGGGATGTGGCGGAAATATGCGCCCTCAGTACTATGCAGACCTCTATCGCAGATATCAGACATATGTGCGTGGATACGCAGGTGCATATCCGATACAGAAGATCTGTTGCGGTGCGAACTCCAACGATTACGATTGGACACGCAAGGTGATGGAGACCTGTTTCGAGCACAGCGAGCCTCATCAGCATGGCTTTATGGATGGTCTCTCGCTTCATTATTACACTCTGCCCGAGACCGAGGACGACTGGAATTACAAGGGATCTGCGACTGATTTCACCGAGGAAGTATTCTATCAGACATTGAAGCGCGGTGTATATATGGAAGAACTCGTGACCAGACACGGTGCGATCATGGATCAGTTCGATCCCGATAAGAAGATCGGCATGATGGTAGACGAGTGGGGTATCTGGACCGATGTGGAGCCCGGGACCAACCCCGGATTCCTGTATCAGCAGAACACCATGAGAGATGCTCTGGTTGCAGGAAACACGCTGAACATCTTCAACAAGCACTCTGACCGTGTAAAGATGGCGAATATCGCCCAGCTGATCAACGTGCTTCAGTCGGTAATGCTGACCGAGGGTGCGAAGATGATCAAGACTCCCACTTATGCCGTATTCCATATGTATGCTGCACATCAGGGTGCAGAACTGCTCTCCAGTGAGCTGCTTGAGGCAGGCACTGTAGGAAGCGGAAAGAACGAGCTGGCAAAGGTATATGAGTCCGTATCAGAGAAGGATGGCGTGATCACTGTCACACTGACCAACAACTCTCTTGAGTCCGCTGAGGATGTAGAGATATCACTGACCAAAGACGGATCCGCATACAGCGTATGCGAAGCAAGTGCGGTTACAGGTAAGATGAACGCACACAACACTTTCGAGACTCCCGATGTGGTTAAGGAAGAAGCATTTACCGCATATTCAAAGACATCGGACGGCATCAAAGTCACTCTTCCCGCCTGCAGCGTAGTGAGTGTGAGACTTAAGAAATAATTATTCCCATGTAAGAAGGGGGCTCCTGACCGGTATCCGGCAGGAGCCTTTTTGCATCATGTGATATCATAGGAATATGTATGATTATGAACTGATAAGATCCAGACGCAGATCGATAGCCATAGAGATCGACCGTAACGGTACTATCCGGGTACGTGCTCCGTATAATGTCGGAAACATGAGGATCCGGCAGTTTGTGGAGGACAAATCCGCGTGGATAGATAAGACACTGAAAAGGATCGAAGAACGGAGATCATCAGATGAGGTGGTAAGCTCTGATGATCTGCCTGCGCTGACGGAAACTGACATACGGACTCTCACGGAAGAGGCAGTGAAAGTAATTCCGGTCCGTGTGGCATACTGGGCAGGAGAAATAGGTGTCAATTACGGTCGGATTACCATCCGTCATCAAAAATCCCGCTGGGGCAGCTGCTCAACGAAGGGGAATCTGAATTTCAATTGCCTGCTGATGCAGGCTCCCACGGAGATACTGGACTATGTCATCATCCATGAACTATGCCATCGCAGGCACATGAACCATTCACGCGAGTTCTGGGATGAAGTGGGGAGGTTTTGTCCGGAGTATAAGATGCGGCGCCGGTGGCTGCGTGAGAATGGTGAAGAGCTGATGACAAAGGAGTTTATATAATGATAAAAGTTCTGTCCGTAGACAATATGCGAAAGAGTGATGCCGCGACCATAGCCGGAGGAGTGCCAGGAGCAGAGCTTATGATGCGTGCTGCGCAGGGAATCTTTGAGAATGTAACCTGGAAACCGCCTGTAGCGATCGTCTGCGGTAGTGGAAATAACGCCGGAGACGGCTATGCGCTGGCGCTTCTTTTGCATAGGGAGGGCATGGATTGCGACATATTTTTGCTGAGTGAAAGGTTTTCGGAGGACGGCAGATATTATTATGAAAAATGTGTGAGTGAGGGGATTCCGGTTATACACTTTGATGAAGGCGAAGATCCGGATGATAAGGGCATCTGTGACTTAAGCTCCTACGGGACCGTTGTGGACTGTATACTGGGCACCGGTTTTTCCGGGCATGTGCGTGACGATGTATCCCGTGCGATAGATATTATCAATGACAGTGGAGCTTATGTGGTATCCGTCGATATCAACAGCGGACTGAACGGAGATACCGGTATGGCGGAAAAATGCGTGATATCTGATCTGACCGTATCCATAGGCAGTTTCAAGCCCGGGCACTTCCTAAATATGGCCAAAGATGTCATGGGGGCGTGCGTTAATTGTGATATAGGCATAGATCCTGCGGACAGGCCGTATGACCTGATCGAAAAAGAGGATATACAGAAGATCCTGGGTATCAGAAAGAACTTCTCCAATAAGGGATCATACGGGTATACTGCTCTGATCGGCGGATCAAAGAAATACAGCGGAGCGATACGTCTGGCATATATGGCAAATGCAGCCATGCGCTCAGGTGCGGGCGTGGTCAGGGTCGGACTGCCGGAGTCCCTCAGCCATGACGTTATACCGCATATACTGGAGAGCACCCTATATCCCATGGCTGACCGGGGCGGTGAGGTGGTCTGCGATGAGGAACAGGTAGATGACCTCGTGCGCAATACGAAGACCGTGGCATTCGGCATGGGTATCGGAATATCCGATGACACCGGGGCTATCCTGAGACATCTTCTGAGAACATACAGGGGCAGGCTGATCATAGATGCCGACGGGCTGACTCTGTTATCACGTATGGAGCGGGATCTGATTCGGACTTCGCCGGCAAAAGTCATACTCACCCCTCATTTAAAAGAGTTTTCCGGACTAACCGGCATGAATATGGATGATATCCTCAAGGCCCCGATTGATACGGCGAAAAAATACGCAACGGATGCCGGAACGATAGTATTACTGAAAGGACCGGCCACCATAGTTACAGACGGTATGCAGGTAATAATATCGGATACAGGCTGTCCCGGCATGGCCACTGCAGGTAGCGGTGACGTGTTATCAGGGATATTAGCGGCAGTCTGCGCATATGTGGCGGATCCACTCGAAGCCGTGGCAACAGGTGCATATATCAACGGACGCGCAGGTGAGCTGGCCGAAGAAAGATATGGAGCTGTAAGTATGGTTGCGGGAGACACAGTATCCTGCATCGCAGACGCAATAAGATGCAACTGAGCACGGAATACATCAATTTGGACATGTTTCGAACATTAAGAGCAGTTGCGTCTTAACCCAAATAATAGTAAACTCTTTATAGTTGTGGCTTTATATGGGTCGCACGATAATTGCGAATCCGAGAGGAGGAAATGGAAATGTGGAATCGTAAAGACATGAAGGCAAAGGGCAAACTTGCTTTCAAGGCAAACTATTGGAGATGTGTACTTGTAGCATTCATAGGTGTAGTAATTCTCGGTGCTATAGGCGGATACGGCGGAGGCAGAGCTTCTTCGGTCAGCACTAGCGAAGAGGGCATGGCTGCGCTTATGAACGGTGATGTTGCACAGTATTACGGACTGATTCTGGGTGTGATGGGATCGATAATACTGATAAGCGTCATTATCAGCCTACTGATCTACTATCCTCTTTCGGTAGGTGTTGACAGATTCTTCATCGTTAACAGGAATAAGCCTGCAGATGTTGGCGAAATAGGTTACGGATTTAAGAATTTCGGCCGTTCCGTTCTGGGTCTGTTTCTCAGCGAGCTGCTTATCATGATCGGATGCATCGTAGTGATCCCCGGTATCATCCTGTCATATTCTTATCGTCTGGTACCTTATATCATAGCTGACGATCCGACGATCTCCGCTACGGATGCCATCAAGAAGTCCCGCGAGATGATGAAGGGCTATAAATGGAAGAGTTTCGTGCTTGACTTAAGCTTTATAGGATGGGCATTACTGTCAGGCATTACATTAGGCCTGGTGGGTATCTTCTACGCATATCCTTATATGTTCGCTACATATGCTGAGATGTACAAGGTTATCGCAGGTAACGATCAGCCTGTAGCAGCCAGTGACAATCAGTTCATCAATACCATCAACAACGCCAGTGATGCAGTAGGCGATGCAGTGGAGAATACCGTAGAGAAGGTTGTTGATAAGGTCGGTGACGTAGCCGAGGCAGCAGGCGATGCTGTAGCAGACGTAGTAGACGGTATCAAGAAAGATTGATCATAGTATTTACGTACACGTATTAGGAGGTAGATTATGGGATTAATATCAGCAGCTTTAGGGGCAGCAAGCGGCGTAATGGCCGACCAGTGGAAGGAGTACTTCTACTGTGAAGCATTACCCGAGACAGTGATCATGACAAAGGGACATAAGAGAGAGACCGGCCGCGGATCCAATAACGGCAGCGACAATATCATCTCCAACGGTTCCGTTATCGCTGTTGCAGACGGACAGTGTATGATCATCGTTGATCAGGGTAAGGTTACCGAGATATGTGCCGAGCCAGGTGAGTTCAAATATGACTCATCTTCCGAACCTTCGATCTTTACAGGCAGTCTGGGAGAGGGTATCAAGCAGACATTTGCCAACATCGGTAAGAGATTTACTTTCGGTGGTGAGGCTCCGAAGGATCAGAGAGTATACTTCTTCAATACCAAGGAGCTGATCGGCAACAAGTACGGTACCCCCAATCCCGTACCTTTCCGTGTAGTTGACGAGCGTGCAGGCATCGATATGGATATCTCCATGAAGTGCTTCGGCGAGTACAGCTACCGTGTATGCGATCCTATCCTGTTCTATACCAATGTATGCGGAAACGCAGCTCAGGATTATAAGAGAGAACAGCTTGACGGTATGCTCAAGACCGAGCTTCTGACAGCTCTTCAACCTGCATTTGCAAAGATCTCCGAGATGGGTATCAGATATTCTGCTATCCCCGGACATACCACAGAGCTTGCTGATGCCCTGAATGAAGTCCTTTCCAAGAAATGGAAAGAACTCAGAGGTATCGAGATAGTTTCCTTTGGCGTATCCTCTATCAAGGCTGATGAGGAAGACGAAAAGACCCTTAAGGAGCTTCAGAAGGCAGCAGCTTATACAAATCCGAACCTGGCAGCAGCAGCTATGGTCAATGCTACATCCAATGCTATGCAGACTGCAGCAGGCAACTCAGGCGGAGCAGCTATCGGATTCATGGGTATGAATATGGCACAGCAGGCAGGCGGTATCAACGCTCAGAACCTGTATGCCATGGGCGCACAGCAGCAGGCACAGCAGCAGGCAGCTCCTGCTCCCGCAGCGGTAGCCGGTTGGGATTGTGCATGCGGCCAGAAGAACATCACCGGGAATTTCTGTCCCGAGTGCGGAGCCAAGCGTCCCGCGACCAGCGGCTGGACATGCTCCTGCGGTACCGTAAACCAGGGTAAGTTCTGTACATCATGCGGTGCAGCTAAACCCGCAGGCGCTCCTCAGTACAAGTGCGACAAGTGCGGATGGATGCCTGAAGATCCCGCTAATCCTCCGAAGTTCTGCCCTGAATGCGGCGATCCTTTCGGGGATGAAGATCTTGTATAATACGGCAACATAAGGATTATTACGGACATCAGGGGTCTAAGGGCTCCTGATGTCGTTATATAAGAGGAGAAAGAATGGCATCTCAGATAAACAATTATCAATGTCCGGCCTGCACAGGTCCGCTTCATTATGTGGGAACCAGCGATAAGCTTGAATGTGATTATTGCGGCAGTTCCTTTTCCATACCGGAGATAGAGAAGCTCTACGCAGAGCAGGAAGCTAAAGCAAAAGAGGAATATGCGGCCGCTCAGGCAGCAGGCGAAGGATGGGACAACTCCAATCTCACCTCATGGGGGGAGGAAGCAAACGGTATCAAGGTATACAGCTGTCCGTCTTGCGGAGCCGAACTCATAACCGATGAGACCACTGCAGCCAGTTGTTGCCCGTATTGCGGTAACAATAATGTAGTTCCCGGGCAGTTCGAAGATACACTTAAGCCGGATAAGATCATACCCTTCAAGATCACGAAGGAACAGGCTATCGCCGGACTTCAGGAACACTATAAGGGAAAGAAACTCCTGCCGAAGTCCTTTGTATCAGGCAACAGCGTACAGGAGATCACGGGTGTGTATGTACCCTTCTGGCTTTTCGACGGTTCGGCGAGTGCGGACGTACAGTATCGTGCGGAAAAAACCCGCAGTGAGCGTCACGGTGATGATGAGATCATATATACCGAGCATTGGGATGTAGCACGTTCCGGTCATGCGGCTTTCGAGGATGTCCCCGTAGATGCATCGAGTAAGATGCCCTCCGGTCATATGGATTCGATCGAGCCTTATGATTACAAGGATCTGAGAGATTTTTCTACTGCTTATCTGCCCGGCTTCCTGGCTGATAAGTATGATATCAGCATCGAGGACTCCGCATCCAGAGCGGATGTGAGATTCGAGAATACGATCCTGTCAGACCTGGCTCAGACCGTAACGGGATACAGTTCCGTACAGGTGGCCGACAAGCGGGTTCGCATTAAGCGCGGCAAAGTAGAATATGCGCTTTTCCCTGTATGGATGCTTTCGACCAAGTGGAATGACCAGACATATACGTTCGCAATGAACGGACAGACCGGCAAGATGGTCGGAGATCTGCCGATAGACAAGGGCAGACTTGTGGGCATGTTCTTTAAGTGGTTCATACCTGCTGCTATTCTCTGTGGACTGTTCCAGATGTTTCTGTAGGGAGGGGATTGGAATATGAAGAAAAAGATTTTATGGACGCTCATATTCATGAGCCTCGTGATGATGAATACGATGCAGGTATTTGCAGCTGATGGATCGGGCGACGGATCGGGGATCAGTATCGGACTGTGTATCATAGTCGGTCTGATCGTGGCCGGGATCGCATGTGCGATCGCTTCGAGCAGTATGAAAAGTGTGCACACAGCTACAAGTGCCAAGCATTATGAGAAACAGGGTTCATTCAACCTGACGAATAAGGTTGACAACCATATCAATACGACCCAGCAGCGCATACATCACGAGCGGAGCACACCTTCATGAAGGGTGTGCTCCCTTTTATATTTTAGTGAATCCGCAGTCTTTTTATCTATGAATTTCTGGGTTTTGACCACGTATGTATCACCGTTTTCCGCCTTGCGCAGTCGGACCTTGCTCTTCATCAGCCCGTGCTGGTCACATTCGGTGACGCACTGATAGAATCTGCTGTTGGTCGTGAACCATTTGACGTAGCGCCTGGTAGGTTTCCCGCACAGGTAGCACTTTGTCGACATGACTTCCCTGTCGGTAAGCGCCCGCTCCCGTTCACGGAACGGACGTGAGATGTACTTAAAATAGTCATCAAACACGGTATGAATCTCGTGTTCCTTATCCCGGGGCAGGTGGAATACATCATACGAGCATCGTCCCAGAACATCCGTCGGGAGCTGCTCGAGGATGCGTGCAGTGTAGTAAGCATCTGAGAAGGCTCTGTGAAAAGGAATATCCTTCTCTATATTCAGATAGTCGATCGCATACTCCAGATTTCGGCGCTCCTTGATATCATAAGCGATGCTGAAGAGCTTCTGAATATCGAGAAATGCTATGGGGCCTCCGGCCATCGGAGACAGTTCAAAGTAGCGCATATTACGCTGGAGTTCGGTCAGGTCCAATGGTCCCCAGGTGCAGAAGAAGGGCTCATCACCGCACCACTCTTTGAAATCCGCATATACTACAGGAAACGGATCTCCTGACTGGAGCTGTTGCATCTGGAGATGAATGAGTCGGCCGGTGATCTGGTGCATGGTAGTATAGACCTGCGGTTTCACAAGTCTTGAGAATTCGCTGATCATACTGCGGTCCGAGCCGAGTTTGACAGCACCGATCTCTACTATTTCAAAAGGCATCCCGGGGATAGTTCCCTCCGGTTTGCTTGACTGATTCCATTCCAGATCCAAAACTATATAATTCATATCCACTCTCCGTGCATAATCATACGGGATATAGGGTATGTAGTGCAAGGAGAAATGTGCCCAACCGGACACGATTTGTGATACTATGTCTATATGCGCTTGAGAAATATAACAGGTTCCAGAGAAGTAATAGCAGACAGTAAGTGGTGTATGGAGACACCGCGTGATATGGCCGGAAAGTGGCGTGAACACTTCGGCAATGATCATCCGATCTATGTTGAGATAGGGATGGGTAAGGGAAGATTTCTGATGGATAATGCCCGCACATACCCTGAGATCAACTATATAGGTATCGAGAAATATTCGAGCGTACTTCTGCGGGGAATACAGAAGCTGGATGAAGAGCCGATGGGAAACGTGTCACTCATACGTATGGAGGCCGAGTATATAGCGGAGGTGTTTGCTGCTGGTGAGGTTGACCGCATCTATCTGAATTTTTCGGATCCATGGCCTAAGGACCGGCATGCCAAGAGACGGCTGCCTTCACGTGAGTTTCTGGCCAGATACGAGAGGATACTCAGGTCGGGAAGTGTAGTTGAGTTTAAAACTGACAATCGGGAGCTCTTCGACTTCGCTGTAGAGGAGGCAGGAGCAGCAGGCTGGGAGATGCCGGTGTGTACCTATGATCTGCATTCGGATGAGGCCCTGATGCAGGGTAATATCATGACAGAGTATGAGGAGAGATTCTCATCGATAGGTAATCCTATCTGTAAATATATCATCATCAGACCGGACCGCCAAAACGGCACAGTCGGATCAGTATAGCATATATGCATATAGTATTACACCAGCCGGAGATGCCGGCAAATACAGGAAATATCGGCAGGACCTGCCTTGCGACAGGTACCCCGCTTCATCTGATAGAGCCGCTGGGATTTCAGCTTAATGACCGTGCCCTCAAGCGAGCCGGACTGGATTACTGGCATGAGCTTGATGTCACCAAATATGATGACTATTCTCAGTTCGTTGAAAAACATCCGGATGCAACAGTCTGGATGGCAACCACCAAGGCACACCGGACTTATACAGAGGTAGCCTTCGGACCTGACGATTATATTATGTTCGGCAAGGAATCTGCGGGCATACCCGAGGAGATTCTGGTGGAAAATGAGGAACATTGTATACGCATTCCGATGGCACACGACATACGCAGCCTCAATCTGTCCAATGCTGTAGCAATAGTTCTGTATGAAGCCCTCAGACAGCAGGGATTTGCTTCTCTCGAAGAGTACGGTGAATTGCACCGGCTCTCATGGAGCGGAGATAACAGCAATTAAGATGATGACCGGATCGGATAAAAAGCGCACAAGATCATACGTGGTAGCCTTTGTGTTAAGCATGATCCTGGCTGGCGTGACCATACTCGGCCCAGGTCTGGATGCAACTGCAGCCAAGTCCGGTGCCGCCGAGACCCAGGAGGAGCTGGATGCAAATGTGGAAGCACGAAAGAGCCTGCCTGTGGAGACCAATGAGATAGAGGGATGGCCGGCCGGACCCGAGATCGGATCGGAAGCGGCGATCCTGATGGATGTGGATACAGGTGCTATTCTGTATGCCAAAAATATCCATGAAGAGCTGTATCCCGCCAGTACGACCAAACTTTTGACCTGCCTGATCGCTCAGGAGAACGGGCACATGACGGATATGGTCCCTTTTTCCTATGAAGCGGTACATTCGGTTCCGTCGGACGGATCCAGTATAGGCATGGATGCGGGGCAGTCGATCACATTGGAGCAGTGTCTGTATGGGATCATGGTCGGCAGTGCAAACGAAGTGGCTAATGCTGTCGCCGAGTATACTGCCGGATCCATGGAAGCATTCGCAGACATGATGAACGAACGCGCTTCTGAGCTGGGCTGCAAAAACAGCCATTTTACGAATGCGAACGGCCTGCAGGATGAAAACCACTACACTTCGGCATATGATCTGGCTGTCATAGCGCGTGAGTTCTTTTCCAACGATATGCTCTCCAGGATAGCCAATACGCCCAGGTATCACTTTGAACCCACGAACACACAGCCGGATGATTTCTATCTGAAGAACAAGCATGCCCTGATCACCGGTGAGATTCCTTATGAGGGTATATGCGGAGGAAAAACTGGGTTCACCGGTGAATCCCGACAGACACTGGTAACGTGCTGTGAGCAAAACGGCATGAGACTGATCTGTGTGGTCATGATGCAGGAGACTCCGGATCAGTTCTATGATACGGTAACTCTTTTTGACTACGGCTACAGTAATTTTTCGCTCGTCAATGTGACGGATTATGAGACAGCGTTTACGACTGAGGAGAAAAGCTTCTTCAGAACCGGTTCGGATATATTCGGTAATTCAAAACCCTTCCTCAGGATGAACCCGGACAGCCGTATCATACTTCCCAATAATATGGACTTTGATTCGCTTGATACCGAGGTTTCCTATGATACACAGGATGCTGTGGTCCAGATCTATTACAGATTCCACGGACTTGATCTGGGATCCGCATTAGTGGATATCTCGGAGAACGATCAGCCGGGCTATGAATTCGAACACGTATCTCCCGAAGAGATCGAAGAAGGAAATACCGGTATCACAATAGAACAGCCGGACAGAACAGTATTCCTGAACGTTAAAACCATTATTGCCGGGGTTCTGGCTTTTGCATTTGTTTTGGGTATCCTGATCGTTCTGATACGTCTTGGACGTGAATATCATTTCTCAAGTAAGAGGACGGACCGGAAGCGCAGACGGGGAAGAAAACACAGAGGCAGACACGGCGACTTGTATGTATGATTCCGGCATGGAGAGGAGACAGATATGGTAAGAATCGTTGCGGACAGCACATGTGATCTGGGACCTGTATTAACGGAGCGATACGGCATAACCGTATTACCGCTGCATGTTCTGCTTGGTGATAAGGAATACCGGGACGGTGTGGATATCACTATAGACGATATATACAAGTGGGCTGATGCGAATAAGTCTACCCCCAAAACTTCCGCCCCCAGTGCGGAGGACGCGGTTGCGGTATTCAGACCGATACTTGATGCCGGCGATGAGATCATAGCCTTTTCCATATCGGCATCCATGAGTGCGTCATACGAGTATATGAACATGGCGGCAGAGATACTGGATGCAGAGGAACGCATATCGGTCATTGATTCCGCAAACCTGTCAACCGGTATAGGTCTGCTGGTGATAGAAGCAGCAGAAATGGCCGCCCGGGGCATGAGCAGGACGGAGATCACGGAACGCATGGAAGAACTCAAACCACTGGTGCGTGCAAGCTTCGTGGTGGATACTCTCGTGTATCTGCACCGCGGAGGCAGATGCAGCGGAGTGGCAGCCATGGCCGGTACCGCACTTAAGCTTCATCCGAAGATCATGGTCACTGATGGCGCGATGCACCCCGAGAAAAAATATCGCGGCAGATATTCGAACATTGTGCCGGATTATGTCAGGGATATGGAAGACGAACTCAGAAAAGCCAGGCCCGAGCGGGTATTTATCACTCATTCATCCATAGATCCCGACATAGTAAACAGCGTCAGAAACTATCTTGAGAGCCTGAACAGATTTGAGGAGATACACGAAACCAGAGCGGGCGGAGTGATCTCCAGCCATTGCGGCCCCGGCACCCTCGGAGTCCTGTTTATAGCCGGATCGTGACTTATTTGTACAGGTAAAAGAACAAAAAAACTATTTACAGCCTGTATTAATAATGATAATCTCTAATTAAGATAATAGTAATCGTTACTGATATCTAATGTAAACGCTTTAATCTTAAGGAGGTATTCATTATGGCAGCAACCAACACAACACAGGTTAGTAATCTTGTATCTCTTCTTGACGGATATGCCGTTAAGGGCGGACATCATCTTAACGTCAATGTCCTTAATCGCGAAACTCTGCTTGATGCACAGAAGCATCCCGAGAATTATCCTCAGCTTACGATCCGTGTATCGGGATATGCGGTCAATTTCATCAAGCTGACTCCCGAGCAGCAGGCAGACGTCATCAGCAGAACTTTCCACGAGAGCATCTGATCGGAAAACACAGATCATATATGTTTATAACAGCGTAGGCTGTCCTAAGTGATTCCGCTTGATAAATGGTATAAAAGTTTATACAATTAAAGGGGTAGGTATCCTATTTTTAGGGAGGTTATCACGGATGGCAAATGCATATAAACTGTTGATGTGTGGAAAGAGCAGCATCGTCATTGATGAGTTTTACAACAACTTCAGTGATGAATTTGATGTGCTGACTTCATCCATGCGATATCGCGATATGTCCAAGCATGTTAATCTGTTTCAGCCGGATCTGATGTTGTATATCTGTCAGAACCTGCAGGACGCAGATTTCAAAAAGGTCGTGGAACTTCAGCGTCACCTGCAGAAGTACAATACAACATTTGTGATACTGGGATCCAAGGAGGAATGTGCCGAGTTTCAGAGAGTCACCGGGCTGTTCCCGGACCTGATCCTGATCAAGCCCATTACCTACAAGGAAGTCAGCGCGAAGATAAGCGATACGATGCACGAGAAAACCGTAAGTGCAGGCAGGCTGGAGAAACTGGCAAGTATGTCTCAGGCAGAACCGGAACCGGAACGCAGGAAGCATGTACTTGTCATAGATGATGACCCGCTGATGCTTAAACTGATCAAGGAGTATCTGCACACCGATTATGATGTTGCTACCGCTGTGAGCGGTAAGATAGCATATAAGTTTCTTGAGACCAAGTCGACCGATCTGATATTGCTGGATTACGAGATGCCCGAAGAGAACGGTCCGGAAGTATTCCTGAACATAAGAACAAGAGGATTCAAAGACCTGCCGATCATATTCCTTACCGGAGTGACCGACAGCGAGAGGGTCAAGGATGTCATAGCATTACAGCCTCAGGGATACGTGCTTAAGCCTGTAGACAAGGCTAAATTGCTCAGCGCCGTTAACGGCATTCTAAAAAAGTAAGGAGATTGAAGATGGAATTAAAGATCACAACCGATAATTTCGAATCCGAAGTTATGCAATCCGAACTTCCGGTATTGGTAGATTTCTATGCAGACTGGTGCGGCCCCTGTAAAATGATGGCTCCTATCGTAGAGCGTATCGCAGAGGGTTATGAAGGAAAGCTGAAAGTCGGTAAATGCAATATTGACGACGAGGGCGATCTGGCATCCAAGTTCGGCATCATGAGCATCCCCACCATAATGGTATTTAAGGGTGGAGAGCCCGCCATGACTTCCATAGGGGCGGTTTCGCAGCCTGACCTGGAAGGCAAGATTGATGCGGTGCTGTAGTAAATAAAGTAGTTAATAATCAGCCACCGAGTATATTTTTTCCCACGCTTCCATGATCTCAAGACAGCTGTCGGTATCTATACTGCCGACAGCTTCTTTGTTTTATCATATTTGCATAAGTGGTTCAAAAGGTCTAATATCTAGAGTATGTATATAGTATTTGTATTGTTTTGGATATTGCTGAACGGCAGATTTGATATAGAGATACTGATCTTCGGATTGGTCATTTCTGCAGTCGTTTACGCGTTTCTGTGCAAGTTTCTGGATTATTCCTTACGGAAGGATCTGTGTCTGCTCAAATCCTCGGGGCTGCTTATCTGGTATATGCTCGTTCTTCTCAAGGAGATTGTGGAGGCGAACATCCAGGTTCTTAAGTTCGTGTATTCCCCCAAATACATTCCCGAACCGGCCATTTGTTATTTTAAGACCGATTTACAAAGTGGGTTTGCCAAAGTACTTCTGGCTAATTCCATCACACTGACCCCGGGTACAATTACCGTTTCGGTGAACGGTGATGAATTCTGTGTTCATGCACTTGATACATCCCTGGCCGAAGGGATCGAAGAGGGCGGATTCGTTCACATCCTGAGAAAGATAGAGGCGATGTGGTAAATGGAGCTGTTTAAGGTATTTCTGCTGGCCGGCATGGTCATCATATCGATCCTGATAATCGCGGCCATTATACGTTCGGCGATAGGTCCGAGTATGACGGACAGAGTTATAGCCGTCAATATGATCGGAACCATGACCATAGCGTTGATAGCAATGCTTACTATTTACATGGCTGAAGACTATCTGGCGGATGTATGCCTGATCTATGCCATGATCAGTTTCCTGGCGGTAGTCATACTGACCAAGGTCTATACCGGTATCTATCTGCAGAAGAAACAGATGAAGGCGGGGCCCGAAGCCATAGCGGATAACCTGGCGACTCAGCCGGAACTTGTGACCGCAGCTACCAGAGAGCAGGAACTTGAAATGCCATCGGAAACATCGTCGGACAGCGAGACGGAGGTGATGTCATGATACTTCCCAGACTGATAATATGCATAGTGCTCCTGTTTGCGGGATTGTTCATGTTCATATCCGCTACTATAGGTGTCAATAAATTCAAGAAACCGCTTAATCGTATGCATGCGGCTGCGATGGGTGATACGCTCGGTCTTCTCCTCATACTTCTGTCATTGGTTATTTGGAGGGGATTATCTTTTGTGTCGTTTAAGCTGATCATAGTGCTGGTATTCTTCTGGCTGGCGAGCCCGGTGTCGGGGCATATCATAGCCCAGATGGAGGCTACAACCAATGAGGATCTCGGAGAGATAGAGGTACTTAAGCAGGATGAAGATATTTGAGACATTTTTGCTCATAGGGCTGATCATATGTGCACTGTCGGTCATGTTTACCAGGCGCATGCTGACCGCTATCGTGATCTATATGTCGTACAGCCTGATAATGTGCGTGATATGGATCATACTGCAGTCACCGGATCTGGCTATCACGGAGGCGGCGGTCGGCGCAGGAGTTACCAGTATCCTGTTTTTCGTGACACTCAAGAAAATAAACGGCTTCGGAGGAGATTCGGATAATGAGCAGGATCAGGGATAATTACAAATCCAGTCCGGCCGGCAGATTCGAGGCCTGGTATAAAGACGGATACGATCCGATGGATGACCGTATGGATATCCATATTCCGACGCAGACCGAGGAGGATTACGATCCGGCGGATGTGATCGCGGAATTGGATCTGGAGGATACGGTATACGACAGGACTGCCAATAGGGCACTTCGTATATCCGGATATATATATAAGATTCTATCCATAGTGTTGTGTGTCGTAATGATCGGGGTCCTGATCTGGATGGTACAGTACCTGCCGGCGTTCGGACAGCCGGATAACCCGGTAAACAACGAGGTCAGCGCGCGCTACATCGGCAGCGGCGTGCAGGAGACGGGAGCGATCAATTTCGTTACGGGCATGATCCTGGATTACAGGGCTTTCGATACATTCGGTGAGAGCTGCGTGCTCTTCATCGCCACTATCTGTGTGCAGATACTTCTGCGATATGATGAGGGGGAGAAAGATCCCGAGAACGTCAGACGCAGACATCAGGCAGCCACGGATCGTCTGTTTGAACCCAAAAACGACATCATTCTGCAGAAAGTCAGTGTGGTACTGGTTCCTCTGTTGTTCATATTCGGTATCTATATCATCTTAAACGGTCATCTCTCCCCGGGAGGCGGATTCTCGGGAGGAGCGGTTATCGGTGCAGGCCTGATACTGTATCTGTGCTCATACGGTTATTCGAAGACAGAGCGATTCTTTACCATCCGGACCTTCCGTATCATCTCTCTGGCAGCGCTCATTACATACTGTCTGGCCAAGAGCTATTCGTTTTATACAGGTGCTAATCACCTGGAGAGTCATATTCCGCTCGGTACTCCCGGAGCGATCCTCTCGTCAGGACTGATCCTGGTGCTTAACATATGCGTCGGATCGGTCGTGGCCTGTACGATGTATGCATTCTATACATTATTCAGAAAGGGGGATTTCTGATGATGAGTATCAGTGTGCTTTTTGCCTCACATTTGGAAGAGACCGTAGCCATGATACTTTTCGGGATCGGATTTTCTCTGTTGCTGTTGAACCGTAATCTGATCAAAAAGATCATGGGACTCAATATCATGGATACGGCGGTATATCTCTTCTTGACGGCGAAAGGATATATCTACGGCAGGATGGTCCCCATTCTCACCGACGGGATCACAGATCCGAATGCCTATACCAACCCGATCCCCGACGGACTGGTCCTGACGGGCATCGTGGTATCCGTAAGCGTATCGGCACTGCTGCTGTCACTGACTATCAGATTGTATGACAGATATCATACGCTGGATCTGGATAAGATCATTATGGAGTGGAGAAAGGAGGAAGACGCCTGATGGACTTTCTCCGCAATCTGCCTTTCTTCTGCATAATGCTGGCAATGTTCACGGGCATAGTGTCTTCCGCTGTGAGCGGGCGCGCTGCACGCAGACTCACATTGGCCATGGTAACAGCGGTGCTGGTGATGTCAGCTCTGACGCTTGTCTATGCCGAGCAGGCGGGTGAGAGCACCACGTATCTGATGGGCCATTTCCCCGCACCGTGGGGCAATGAGATCCGGTTCGGTACGCTGGAAGCTTTTTTGGCTCTGTATTTTGCCATTATCATGCTACTGTCGGTACTCGGCGGATGGAGTCATGCGGTTATAGATATAGAAGCTGGCAAAGAGAATCTCTTCTACGTACTCATAGATCTGATGATGAGTTCATTGCTTGCCATGATATATACCAACGACCTGTTCACAGGGTATGTCTTCGTCGAGATAAATACCATAGCCGCCTGCGGAATGATCATGATCCGTCAGAACGGACACGGTATCGTGGCTGCGATCCGTTATATGGTAATGAGCCTGATCGGGTCAGGTCTTTTCCTGATCGGTATCAGTCTACTCTATGACGTGACGGGACACCTGCTTATGGTACCCGCTCACAGTGCCGTTGAGCAGATAGTTGCCGACGGGACTTATATCGTACCGTTGCTGGTCATCATAGTGCTTATCTCTGTAGGTATGGCGATCAAGAGCGGACTCTATCCCTTCCATTCATGGATCCCCGAGACATACGGATATGCTACACCTACTGCCAGTGCGATACTGTCGAGTCTGGTGTCAAAGGGATATATCATTCTCCTGATCAAGATATTCTACAGGGTTATAGGATTTGATACGGTAATATCGAGCCATGTACTAAATGCGCTGTTTGCATTCGGTGTGATCGCGATGATCATGGGATCTGTTCATGCCATACTGCAGACTGACTGCCGCAGGATGATAGCATATTCGTCGGTTGCCCAGATCGGATACATATATATGGGGATAGGTCTCGGAACCAAGGCAGGCATGGTGGCCGCCGTATTTCATCTGCTGACACACGCGGCCACGAAGTCGCTGCTCTTTATCAGTGCGGTCGGCCTCTATGAGGTATCGGACGGCCGGACAGACTATCTCGGCCTCCGCAATGCCGGCTTCCGTAACCGGGTCGCCGGACTTGCCTTTTCAGTCGGGGCACTGAGTATGGTGGGTTTCCCGATGCTCTCCGGATTCATATCCAAATACCTGTTTGCAACAGCTGCTCTCGAGAAACCGCATAAGATGCTGATCACTCTTGCGGCGCTTATCATTTCCACGGTGCTGAATGCCATATATTTCCTGCGTCAGGTCGTTACGATCTATTCGGGCAGACCCGGTGAGGCTGTCAGCACCGGCAGGTTCATTAAGGAAGCCATTGCCGAATCCACATTCAGTGAGAGATTTGCGTCCATAGCACTTGTACTTCTGAACCTGTTCCTCGGTTTGTTTTCCGAGGTAGTCATAAACCTGATCTCACGAGGATTGGATCTGTTTGCATAGTAAATGATGAACAATAACATGTTACTGTTAATACCCATATTGCTTCCCATTATCTGCGGGCTTGCGGCCGGCCTTTTCGGTAAGCTGCGCGTGCGTGCCAGATATAAGGGCATGGCCATAGTCGCCATGCTCGCAGTTGAGGCGATAGCCTCGATCCTTTGTCTGCGTATAGGCAGGTCACTGGTTGTCGGCAGCATAAACGAAGCTATCAGGATAGTTTTCCGTGTTGATGCACTGTCGAGGATGTTCGGTTTTCTCGCGGTGTTCGTATGGTTTCTGACCGGTATATATG
>CAMONC010000015.1 GCA_946620235.1 uncultured Lachnospiraceae bacterium
AATGATATCCTGAAGTTCTTTATACCTCTGCAGAACCTCCTGCACACCTCTGGCTACCTGATAATGATCCTGACCTACAACTCTGGGATCCAGGATCCTGGATGTAGACTCAAGAGGATCAACTGCAGGATAGATACCAAGCTCAACTATCTGTCTGGAAAGAACGGTGGTTGCATCCAGATGCGCGAATGTAGTAGCGGGAGCAGGGTCTGTCAGGTCATCAGCGGGCACATATACGGCCTGAACCGATGTGATGGATCCGTTCCTGGTGGAAGTGATACGCTCCTGCAGAGCACCCATCTCGGTCTGAAGTGTAGGCTGGTAACCAACGGCCGAAGGAACACGGCCAAGCAGAGCCGAAACCTCCGAACCAGCCTGAGTGAAACGGAAGATGTTATCGATGAACAACAGCACATCCTTACCGCCCTTGTCACGGAAATACTCAGCCATGGTAAGACCTGTAAGACCGACTCTCATTCTGGCTCCGGGGGGCTCGTTCATCTGACCGAACACCATCGTAGTCTTATCTATAACGCCGGATTCCTGCATCTCATGGTAGAGGTCATTACCCTCTCTGGTACGCTCGCCGACGCCGGTAAATACCGAATATCCACCATGCTCTGTAGCTATGTTACGTATAAGTTCCTGAATAAGGACCGTCTTACCTACACCGGCACCACCGAACAGTCCGATCTTACCACCCTTCTGATAAGGGCAGAGCAGGTCAACGACCTTGATACCTGTCTCCAGCAGCTCAGTATCCGTAGCCTGATCCACATACTCGGGTGCAGCTCTGTGAATAGGATCATACTCATCAACCTCGGGTGCGGGCTTATTATCTATCGGCTGACCAAGCACATTGAATATACGTCCCAGAGTCTTCTCACCAACCGGAACCGATATGGGACCTCCGGTGCTGATAGCTTCCATACCGCGAACCAATCCGTCCGTGGGACCCAGTGCTATACATCTGACCGTATCATCACCCAAATGCTGAGCTACCTCAACTATCAGTTCTCCGTTATCCTTAAGAGGGATCCTGATAGCGTCATTGATCTCGGGAAGCTCACCCTCGGGAAATTTGATGTCCAGGACAGCACTGATTATCTGTGTGATCTTACCCCTGCTTTCCTTCTTACTCGTCTCTGCCATTTTCTTTCCTTTCATTACGATATAGCGTTGGCACCAGCTATAATCTCTGTTAACTCCTGTGTAATAGTGCCCTGTCTAGCTCTGTTATACTGCAGTGACAGCTTATTTATCATATCTTCGGCGTTGCTTGTAGCGGAATCCATAGCCTGCATTCTGGCACCGTTTTCGCTGGCCACCGCCTCTATCATCGCTCCATATATCAGACTATGGATATACTTCGGAACGATGAGGTCGAGTGCCTCGTCTTCATTGGGCTCGAAATTCATGACTGCACCGTTCATCTCATCATTATCTTCAGCCGGCTCGGTAGACGATACAAGCTCAGACTGTTCTGTAGCCAGTTCTTCAACCGGGAGGAGCTTAAGCAATGTAGGCTGGTGAACGACCGTATTCTTGAATCTCGTGTATGCCAGATATACTGCACCGATCCTGCCTTCGGTATAGTCGCTGAGTACCTTTGTTCCTATACTCATGGCTTCGGGATATGTAGGTGCTTCTATCGCATCGGAATAATCCTGTACGATATTGAATCCTCCACGATTCAATCCGTCACGACCCTTTTTACCTATGTTATAGATATCGGTCTTAGTAGGATCGAAGCCCGCATCGCGTACCATTCTCACGATATTGGAGTTATAACCTCCGGCCAGTCCTCTGTTGGATGTCAGTACGATGATCCCGACACGATCGGAATCATTACCATCCAAATAAGGATGTTCGATCCCACTGGCTTTTGAAAGTACAGAGGTTATGGTCTGGTATACCGCATCAAAGTACGGCTTAGCACACTCAGCCCTGCCTTTGGCACGCTGAAGCTTAACCGTAGACACAAGCTTCATGGCCTTGGTTATCTGCTGAGTGCTCTGTATGCTGCCTTTACGCCTTTTTATGTCTCTCATTGAGGCCATAGCGTTTACCTGTCCTTTACGTCAGTACTGTGATTACTTGAACTGGCTCTTGAATTCATCAACTGCCTTGCGGATCTTCGGATCGAGCTCGTCCGATATAACCTTGCTCTCGGCGATCTCTCTCGGGATCTCGGGATACTTGGTATCGATAAACTCAAAGAACTCTTTCTCAAATCTCGTAACATCAGCCGTAGGCACATCAAGCAACAGCTTATTGGTAGCTACGAAGATGATCAGAACCTGGTACTGAACCGGCATAGGCTGATACTGAGGCTGCTTCAGAATTTCCCTGATCCTCTCACCCTGTGCCAGCTTTTCTCTGGTATCGTCATCCAGCTCGGAACCGAACTGTGCAAATGCAGCAAGCTCTCTGTACTGAGCCAACTCCACACGGATCGGAGCAGCTATCTTCTTCATGGCCTTGATCTGAGCGGCACCGCCGACACGGGATACCGACAGACCGGCATTGATAGCCGGACGGAAACCGGAATTGAACATCTCGGTCTCCAGATATATCTGACCGTCTGTGATCGAGATAACGTTCGTAGGAATATAAGCCGATACGTCACCGGCCTGAGTCTCGATGATGGGCAGAGCCGTAAGAGAACCTCCGCCGTACTCCTCGCTCATGCGGGCTGCTCTCTCGAGCAGTCTCGAATGCAGATAGAATACATCACCGGGATAAGCCTCACGTCCCGGGGGACGCTTAAGCAGCAGAGAGAGTGTTCTGTATGCAACCGCATGCTTGCTCAGGTCATCATAGATGACCAATACATCTTTGCCCTGCTCCATCCACTCTTCACCGATAGCGCATCCCGAATAAGGAGCTATATACTGAAGGGGCGCCATCTCGGATGCCGTAGCCGCTACTACGGTCGTGTAATCCATGGCACCGTATTCTTGGAGTGTCTTCACGATATTTGCTACCGTGGAAGCTTTCTGACCTATGGCTACATATATACAGTTAACATTCTGACCCTTCTGATTGATGATCGTATCGATAGCCACGGCAGTCTTACCCGTCTGTCTGTCGCCGATGATCAGCTCTCTCTGGCCTCTTCCGATCGGAACCATCGAGTCGATGGCCTTGATACCGGTCTGAAGGGGAGTATCAACTGATTTACGGGTAATAACACCCGATGCCACACGTTCTATCTTGCGGTATGTGTCTGTCTGGATCGGTCCCTTGCCGTCTATAGGCTGTCCGAGCGCGTTTACAACACGTCCGAGCATACAGTCACCGGCCGGCACCTCTACCACCCTGCCGGTGGTCTTGACCGTGTCACCTTCGCCGATATTGCCGGCGTTTCCGAGAAGAACCGCACCGACGTTATCTTCCTCAAGGTTCATGACCATGCCGTATACTTCACCGGGGAACTCGAGGAGCTCTCCCTGCATAGCCTTTTCCAATCCATGCACACGAGCGATACCGTCTGCCACCTGGATTACCGTACCCACTTCGGACACTTCCAGCGTAGCCGAATATCTGCTTATCTGTTCTTTGATAACAGAACTAATTTCTTCCGGTCTCAAATTCATAGATCCGTACGCACCTTTCTTTTTAATCCTATCTGTTATACCTGTGCCTGCAGGAGACTCCTGGTAAGTTCATTGAGTCTGGTCCGGACAGTGGAATCAACCACTCTGTCACCGATCCTGATCGTCATACCGGCGATCACCTGCTCATCTATGAGATAGTGCATCTCCATAGTCTTATAATCGGTGGTCTCCAAAAGCTTCTTCTCCACCGCTGTCCTTTGCGTGGCATTCAGTTCCTTGGCTGTAGTCACCCAGGCCACTCCGATTCCCTCATACTCCTTGACGGAATTGATGAAATCATCAAATATGGCTTCTATCTGGGAATACCGATCCTTCTCTATCACGATACGGATCAGTCCTACTATCTCGGGATCTGCTTTACCCGCAAAAGCTTCCTCGGCAAGTTTCAGCTTCTCTTCCTTGAGTATACGCGGATGAGACATAAGCTCACCGAACTGAGGATTTTCTTGCAGAATAGTCTTAATGGCTTCTATCTCTTCTTTCCATTCACCGGCTTTGTTCTGTTCGATGGCGAGTTCAAACAAAGCATCGGCATAAGTGGATGATACTAATTTAGCCATGTGGACTGTCCCATCTGATCAAGGGTATCTTCGATGATCTGATCCTGAACAGTCGTGTCGATATTCTGACTTACAACCTTTCCAGCCATCATGGATGCCAGAACGACCATCTCTTTCTTGACGTCATCGGCCGCTTTCTTCTTTTCAAGCTCGGCTTCTCCCCGGGCTCTGTCTATGATAGCAGCGGCTTCAGCACGGGCCTCGTCCAGAATGCGCTTCTCATTATCAAGTGCTTTCTTGCGGGCCTCGGCAAGTATCCCCTCGGCTTCTCTGTCGACCTTGGTCAGCTTCTCCTCATACTCTGCCTTCATCGCACGGGCCTGCTCCATATCGGCAGCGGCATCGTCCAGCTCACCCTGGATCTTCTCCTGACGCTTCTTAAGCATATCTCTGACAGGATTGAAGAACAGGTAGCTGGCCAGTAAAAACAGCACGAAGACAGCTATGATCATAAGCCCGGCATCAGCTAAAAGCTGCATGTCCAGATCGAATAATCTTGTCATGGGTCATTGCCTCCTTTCGTAAAATAATAGAGGCTACTTATACAAGAGGCTTAACGAACATGAGCAGCATGGCAACAAGCAGACCATAAAGACCTGTGGTCTCGGCAACTGCCTGTCCGAGAAGCATCGTAGATGTTACATCGGACTTTGCGCCGGGATTGCGGCCTACAGCGGCTGCAGCATGACCGGCTGCTATACCCTGACCTACACCGGGGCCGATACCGGCGATAACAGCAAGGCCGGCACCTATCGCAGAACAACCTAAGATAAAGTTTTCATTAAAATCCATTTTGTTTTCCTCCGTAGATTATATTGTGAACCGTTAGTCGGTATTGCACGCGTTGGTAATATATGTCATCGTCAGCATACAGAATACGTATGTCTGTATTGCTCCCGAGAACAGATCGAGATATACATGCAGGGCTGCAGGCCAGATAACAGCGAGCTTACCCAGCAGACCGTACACCAGAGTAGTCATTACCAGGCCCGAGAGCACGTTTGCAAAGAGACGCAACGACAATGAGATCGGGACTGCGCAATCTCCGATGATATTTATAGGAGCCCAGATCGGCCAGGGATCGCATAATCCCTTGATAACGCCTTTGACCTTCTGATACTTGAATTGATTATAGTGGATCAGTGTGAACGTGATGAGACCCAGTGCCAAAGTGGTTCCATAATCAGCTGTGGGCGGCCTCAATCCGAACAGGCCGGAAATATTACTGAGCAGAATGAACAGGAATATCGTACCGATATAGTTGCGGAATTTCGGCGACCACTTGCCCATAACTCCTTCAACCATCCCATCGAGCTTCTCGACTATCAGCTCTATGATGTTCTGGAAAGTGCCGGGAACTTCTGACGCTTTGTTCATGGTGATCCTGGCCGCTATAAAGAAACCTATAAGAACCAGGAAAACGATCAGTATACATACATGTGACGTAGTGATCCACACGGTCTGGCCGAACAGAGTATACGAAAACACCCCGTGGATCATAAAGTCCAGATTCTCTGCCGAGAGCAGAATGCCCTGCTCCATATCCTCACCTCCGTCTGTATATTCTGTCTGAAATCTTGTGTACCGTCGGCTGCATATATGCCGCAGGCTTCATACCTATGTATCCGAGAAAGGCTGCGAACGGGCTGCCTATCTTAGTCAGAAAAAGTATAACTATCAGTACGATCAGTGCCAGATATCTGATGATATATCCGGTGCCCACACGTCTGGCTGCCGCTTTCTCATCGGGCAGGTCCAGCGATCTGTCAAGAGCGGACCATATATGATAGGAACATATACATGACAAAACCGCTCCCATCCACAGTCCTATCGAATAACCCGCTTTATCCGGTACGAACCATACTCCGATCAGTTCACACAGAGCTGCAAAAGCGATGATCCCGACCCACATCTCTGTCACTATGGCGGGCAGATGCACTCTGCCGTGCTCAGTCTCTGTCATCTGTGGGTTCTTCCTCTGCGGTTACATGCTCAGCCATATCACGATGTCTGACATCACCGCTTTCTCTCATAAGCCTGCGTGCCAGCCGGTATACATTACTTGCGCCTGCTGCCGTCCCTATGAAGAACATTACGATGAATATCCACGAGGTACCGAGCTTACCATCAAGCCACCGTCCCAGCATTGAACACAGAAAAATGGGGACGATCATATCTATACCGAACTGAGTGATCGTTATAAGTGCTTTCATAACAACTATTACATTATACCTTTTTAACCGCATAATGTCTACGCTTGACTTAAATCTCCCATAAGCGTAACTTATTAGAAAATGGTCCTGCACACATCCGCGGAGGAAAGCATATGTCCTATCCGAAAATCTATCGTAAACGTCTTATACCATCCGAGTGCGTTCTGCTGGATAGCGACATCATTCATCAATGGGATTCCGACATGATAGTCACATCCTGGAATACCATCCGTCCGAAGAAAGAACTCCATCACGGAAAAAGCGTATATTATCTTAAGGAAGGCTGGAAGATAAGCCGTTTCAGGCGTGCCGACGATTCGCTGATGTACACATATTGCGACATCATATCTTTCGACCGCGACGATCAGGAGAATGCACTGATCGTTACCGACCTTCTCGCCGACGTCATCATATATCCGGATGGTTTCGTAAAAGTGGTGGATCTGGATGAACTGGCTCAGGCCGTCCGCGAAGGACTAATGACCGTTGAAGAACTGAATACATGTCTGATCGCTCTGAATTCTCTGCTTTCACACATATATAAAGGCGAGCTGGATCAGCTCACCTCTCCTTTGGATAAGTATTAACCGGTATCTCCCGGCAAAACTCCCGGCTTATCAATAGAAATAATGTCCGCCTATGACATATTTGGGCGAAACTCTCGAGGTAGGTGTCCTGAAATACAGGCAGCTGCCTATATTGTTGACACCGCTCATTGCGGCATCGGCTGCCCGGTAACAGCTCTCCGTGGCCGAATCAAGAGAGAGAGCCAATGCCAGTCGTCCGCTGGAAGCCGGAGTAAACTGTCCGCGCTGATAGATCACGCCGACGATGGTGTCGGGAAAAACCGAACTCATCACCCTGTTCATGACCACCGCACCCACGGCCACCTGTCCTACATACTCTTCGTTTCCCGCTTCGCACCATATGAGATTTGCGAGAAGTTTGCGGTCTCCGCCGGTATACTCGACACCCGAGATATCTCTCCATTCGGATTTAGCGGCCTGCTGTGTGATCTTACGCTCCTCTTCCAGTTTGGCCTCGAGCACCTCTATGTCTTCTTCCTGCTCAGACAGCTGGGCTTCATAATCCTTAAGTCTGGCCTCAGCACTTTCTATCTCATCACCGTAGCTGCGTACCTGTTCCGAAGTTGCATCGACCATGCTCTGTATGTCGGATTGTTGTTTCGCTACAGCATCTTCATACTCATCGAGCTCTTCTTTCTCCTGTTCGAGCTCGATCAGTTCTTTTTCATATTCGGCCTGAGTATCCTTAAGTGCCTTACCTGTCTCGACAAGATTGTTGATATTGTTCTGATTATACTCGGCAAACATCTCCATATAACTGTTTCTGTTGATGTAATCCGAGTACGTGGCTCCGCCGCGAAGAAGAGCCATATACATCGTATCTCCGCTCTCGTAGATATATTTTATCTGCGACTTCACCAGTTCATACTGCTCATCGGCCTTGTCTTCGAGTATATCTATCTGAGTGGCAAGTTCTTCTATCCGCCCCCAGGTCACGTCTATCTCGTACTTCTTGGTGTTGATCTGGGCCTCAAGCCTCTCCAGTATATCTGCTGCAGTCTCCAACTTGCTGTTGAGTTCATCAAGCGATCCCTGCAGTGCAGCCTGCTCGCTTGTCAGATCATCAATCTTTCCGGCAGTTTCCTCGATCTTGTCTTTGGTATCCTCATATGCATCACGCGCTTCATCCAGCTGTCCCTGAGTGGATTTTGAAGCGTATACAGGCCAGGCAGGGGTCATCATCAAGCTCCCCGCTATCATACAAGCGCACATTGCATATGCGATTGTCCTGTGTGATCTGTTCATATGTTCGGATTGAAAGTTATGATCAGTCAGCCTCTATCTTACCGATACGTCTTACGTGTTTTTCCTCTCCGGAGAATTCGGTGTTCAGAAAAACATCCACGATATCCATTGCCAGACCTTCTCCTATATCCGCTGCTCCGAGTGCCAACATATTGGCGTCATTATGAAGCCGGGTCATTTTTGCCAGATAAGTGTCGGTGCACAATGCGCATCTTATGCCGCGGACCTTGTTGGCCGTGATCGATATGCCTATGCCGGTCGTACAGATCACTATTCCTCTGTCACACTCCCCCGAAGCAACTGCCTTTGCCGCAGCCCGGCCATATTCCGGATAATCACATGAGCTCTTGTCATTGCAGCCGAAGTCTTTGACTTCATATCCCGCTGCTTTCAGATGCTCTATCACCTTTGTCTTCAGATCATATCCACCGTGGTCACTTCCTATAGCTATCATTTCTTCCGTCCTTTCCGATAAGTACATCTATATTATTGATCATACACTGACCAGTGTGTGTCCTGCCGCTTTGAGCAGCCGGTTCATGATCGCGTCATCCAGCTCTCCGCCCGCCGGTCTTTCGGCGTATATTCTTTCTACATTCTCATCGTCCATATGCCTGAGTGTATCAAACAGCCTGTGAGCATATGTCTCACCGTCGCCGGCAGTGCCCATGCCCAGCTTCACATCCGCATGGTACAGATCGAGATGTTCATCCGAAACGATCACCCCGGTCCGGTGACCTTCCTTTGAGTCATGTTGAGTTCTTTCATTAATATAAGCGATCACATCCTGAGTGGTGCCTTCAACGACTGTCATCTCCCCGCGGGGAGCGTAATGTCTGTACTTCATCCCCGGAGCTTTGGGTGCCTGACCGGAATCATCTCTGATGAGTGCCGTATCCACCGTCACATCCGGAAGAATCTCCCGCAGCATATCAAGTGTCACATACCCCGGTCTGAGGATCACCGGAACATCCTCGGTCAGATCGACTATGGTCGATTCCAGGCCTATCCGGGAATCGTCCCCGCACAGGATCATGTCTATCCTGCCATCCATATCCTGGATCACATATCCGGCTGAAGTCGGTGAAGGCTTACCGGACAGATTCGCACTCGGAGCTGCGACATAACCGCCTGCTGCCCTGATAAACTCGCGTGCCACGGGATCCGAAGGAAATCTGACCGCAACCGTATCCAGTCCACCGGTCGTAGCATGCGGTACTTCATCGGACTTGCGCATGATCATGGTCAGCGGTCCGGGCCAAAACCTGCGTGCAAGCCGGTATACCGCATCAGGTATATCAACCGCTATCCGCTCAAGGGATGCCATATCCGCTATATGAACTATAAGAGGGTTGTCGGACGGTCTGCCCTTGGCGGCATATATGGCGGCCGCCGAATCGGCTGACAGTGCATCTCCGCCGAGCCCATATACCGTCTCGGTGGGAAAAGCGACCAGGCCTCCCGATCTGATGACTTCACCTGCCCGACGTATGATCTCCGGGTCCGGATGATTGGGATCTATTGTAGCAATAAAGGTATCCATATCGGCCTAACCATGCAGATAATCAGCGATCACATCCCATATATCGGGAGTCTCCATGCCAATTCTCCAGGACGCAACTCCTGCGATATCATGTGCATCCATAACACTCAGTTTAACCTTGATGGAATCGGCATCCTCCAGCCATACCTGGTGCAGCACTCCATCGGAAGTGTATTCACCGTAATTCTGACAGGTAGTCTCATCCCACTCGGTGACTATATTGTGATCGGCTATATAATTCGCCGCAGTCACCATATCCACGGCCTGTGACGACACCTCGGTGCCGGCCGTATCCCATATTCTGGTATAGAAAGGGATTCCGTTGATAACTTTGGCCGGATCGACTTCGCTGATGGTATTCTCAAGCCCCTGAGTCACATAGCCTATGCTGGCCACCGAACCCGCTTCATCGGATCCCGCATAATGTTCGTCGTAACCCATAATGATCACATAGTCCGCATAGACTCCCTGCTCAGCCCGGTTATAGAAGTCAGTATTGCCTATCGGGACATAATTATCCACCGACAGTATCACCTGTGCCTTGCGGCACTCAACCGACAGTTCCCTGATGAACTGGATGAAATGAACTCCGCACTCGGGAGTCAGTCCTTCGAAGTCGATATTGATGCCGTCCAGATCATATGCGGCCGCCACACCCATCAGGTTATTGATAAGGTTCCTGCGCGTAGTCGTTGAACTTAGTATTGCATATGTATCTATATCGGTACTTACGAAATTGCTCACAAGCCCCCACACCTGTATGCCCTTGTCATGCAGACTCTGAACATAAGAGGTCGAGCCGTAATCCGAGAGGCCGCCCTGATTATCCGCCAGGCCGAACCAGGTGGGTGAAACCACATTCACATCATGTGCATTTGCCATAAACTCCCACAGAGTATCATTGCCCGCAGGACCTGCTATCGAATGCCATGTCAGATTCACCTTTTCATCCATCGATATGGAAGTAAACTCCGGCTCTTCATATGAGGTAAACGGGATGGGAGTCTCGGTGTCGTAGTTATCGAGACGTTTGTTTTCAACATAACCTATTATGCCGTCCTGGGTTCTGACACCCGACCACTCTTCCATAGTGTCGAGTATGTACACCGTATCGCCTTCTGCTACATCCACCAGCACGTCGCTCTTATTTCCGCCACGGTATCTGATCTGGGTGTCCTTTTTAATAGAAGCGATATCTCTGGGTGACCAGTCGGTATATACCTGCATGCGCTTCGGATCTTCATAATAATGATACTCGTAGTTCGTATACATCTGTACGAAATCGCAGGCCAGATACAGCGTGTCACCGTCATACAGCGCAGGTACATACGGAGTACTCTGAGAAGCTCCGTCTATCGAATATCCCTGTTCGGAAATATGTACGGTCGTGATGGTCAGTGGTTCCACATAGATGATCAGCCCCTCGCCTTCATCAAGATAAAACCGCTGATTAAACCTGCTTCTCACGGTATCGATATCGAAATAACAATAGCCGTCAATATATTTCGCTTTGAAATCCTGAACATCATCGCCGATGATAACAGCCACCTCATCCGGAGAGCTGAGACCAAAGTACTCGTTTAAGTCCATTCTCTCATGAGAATAGGCGAAATGTTCCTTTACAACAGTGAATCCGTACACGCCTCCTATGATCAGGATGAGAAGTATGGCAATGATCGGGGGTATCGCTTTCGCGAAGTTGTGTTTTTTGTTCTTTTTTCTTTTTTTACTCATGATCACCGGTATCCGTTTTTATTTTTCGTCTACTGTATTTTAGCAGACATTCCCTCTATCGTCACGAGCCAGATGATAAATCCTGCAGGGGGCTTCCCTCGGAAAACAGAATCTGATAAACCGCCGTGATCCAGATAGGAGTGTCACGGAGGAAGTATTCGTGATATAAACCATGCGACATAACAGAAGGAATGCCTGCATTGCAGATGTACCGGCCGTATCTGTCGGGAACGAATATGCGTGCAAAAACATACGCGTACCCTGATAAACCTGTGTAATCGAAAAAAATCGATACGGATACAAACAGTGAATGTAACGTTTAATATGTTTGGGCGTTGGATTGATTCAGACAAGCACGAATATCGAGCTTGAATGACATCCTGCAGTCTCCTGCAGGAAACGTGAGAGATCAGAAGAAATCTCACAAATGCTAAATGAAAAACGAGCGGTAAAATTATTTACCTTTTATGAACTGATATCCTGCCTCCCTTCCGATACGGACTGGCCGGATACATCTGTGGGACATATC
The DNA here is from genome assembly GCA_946620235.1 of uncultured Lachnospiraceae bacterium. GTDB lineage: Bacteria > Bacillota > Clostridia > Lachnospirales > Lachnospiraceae > XBB2008. The sequence continues at coordinate 12,032 of CAMONC010000015.1, forward strand.
ATATACGCTCACGGAAATGCCGTCAAGTACTTTTTTCTTTTTTTGCTTGATTTACGCATTAATGAGTGCTATCATAAAGGCTCGTGATATAAACTATCCTTGCTCCCGCAAGGGGGCCAGAGACCAAAAGGAGGAAGAAAAATGCACAAGTATGAATTAGCCGTTGTGCTCAATGCGAAGCTTGAAGAAGATGACAAAGTCGCTTTTCTTGACAAAGTGAAAGCATTGATCGAGAGATTCGGCGGCCAGATCACAAATGTGGACGACTGGGGTAAGAAGAAGCTTGCCTACGAGATCCAGAAGATGAATGAAGGTTTCTACTATTTCATTCAGTTCGATGCAGAAGCTAATGCTCCCGCTGAGATCGAAAGTCGTATCCGCATCATGGACAATGTCATCAGATACTTGATCGTTCGAGCTGACGAGGAAGAATAATCAGAGAGGTATAAGATGAACAGAGTCATATTAATGGGACGTCTCACCAGAGACCCCGAGGTACGTTATTCACAGGACGGAACTATTTCCAATGCCAGATATACATTGGCAGTGGACAGAAATGTAAGCCGTAACGCAAATGATGACCAGCCCACCGCTGACTTCATCGGATGTGTATGTTTCGGCAGGACTGCAGAGTTCGTAGAGAAGTATCTTAAGAAAGGTACCAAAATTGCCGTGGAAGGTCGTATCCAGACCGGCAGCTATACGAACAAGGAAGGTCAGAGAGTATACACCACAGATGTCATTGTAGACAGACATGAGTTCTGTGAGAGCCGCGGAGCTTCTCAGGAAGTTTCGGGCACTACGTACGAGGCACCCGCAGCCAACGTAGCAGGCGGAGCCGATCCGGGCAGCGATTTCATGAACATCCCCGATGGGATAGATGAAGCCCTGCCGTTTAAGTAGGCATGCCGGAAACCATCCCGGTTTCCACGTAATTAAATGATTTACTGTGATTCAGATAGGAGGCTTATAATGGCTTATAATAAGACCGACAAAGCTGATGCACCCATGAGACGTAAGGGCGGCATCCGTCGTAGAAAAAAAGTTTGCGTTTTCTGTGGTAAGGAAGGCGAGATCGATTACAAGGACGTAGCTAAGCTCAAGAGATACGTATCCGAGAGAGGCAAGATACTTCCCCGCAGGATCACCGGCAATTGTGCCAGACATCAGAGAGCTCTGACTACAGCAATCAAAAGAGCTCGTCACATCGCACTGATGCCTTACATCCAGGAATAATCAGGATCAAAAACCGGTCGGGATCATCCCGGCCGGTTTTTTTGACCACATATAATACGGGTGGTATAATCGTACTATGTCTAAAATCAGGAATTTGAAATACAAAGGCGGTGTAAAACGCTTCTTTTTGATGCTCTATATCCTGGCTGCGGTGCTCGTCACGATCAACGTGGTGATCGCATTCATGGATAAAAAAGCCGCGCTCATTCTTGCTGTCTTTACCATCATGTATATCGCTACTGTGGCTTACTCGATAGTAAGAAACAGAAGCATTCTCCTTAACGAGATGGTCAGTTTCGCCACTCAATACGGACAGGTGCAGCGCCGGCTTCTCCGGGATCTCAAGCTTCCCTACGCGTTACTCGATGATACGGGGCGTGTTGTCTGGACGAATGATGCCTTTAAGGAAGCTTTCGGTGTAGACAGAGATTTCAAAAAATCTCTGGCCTCCCTTTTTCCTGCGGTCAAGTCTGAGGATCTCCCGACAGAAGACGATGAAGAAAACGAATCTACCGTATCGGTGGATCATGACGGGCGCAACTATCGCATCAACATGCGTCGCATATCCATGTCGGATATGGTATCAAACAGCGACGTGGTGGATCCCTCGGATTCATATTCCGGATATCTGATCGCATGCTTCTTCTATGATGACACAGCACTCAAGATCGCCCTCCAGGAGATCGATGACCAGAGCGTAGCCGTAGGCCTTATCTATCTGGATAACTATGACGAGGCACTCGAGAGCGTCGAGGAAGTCCGCAGAAGTCTGCTGATCGCACTGATAGACCGTAAGATCAACAAATATATCTCCGCTCTGGATGGTATATGCAAAAAGATCGAGAAGGATAAGTTCCTCGTGATCATGCGCAAGAAAGCGCTCGAAACCCTGCAGGAAAACAAATTCGACCTGCTTCAGGATGTCAAGACCGTCAATATCGGTAATGAGATGGCGGTTACACTGTCAATGGGTATAGGACTGGATGGCCTCAGTTATGCCCAAAATTATGAATTTGCCAGAAATGCCATCGATATGGCACTCGGACGCGGTGGCGACCAGGCTGTAGTCAAGACCCCGGATGCTCTCAACTATTATGGCGGTAAGAGCCAGCAGGTAGAGAAGTCGACCAGAGTCAAAGCCCGAGTCAAAGCTCAGGCCCTGATGGAGATCATATCGGTCCGCGATGAAGTATATATTATGGGGCACCGCAATGCGGATGAAGACTGCTTCGGTGCAGCTGTCGGCATGTACAGAATCGTCAAGACCATGGATAAACCCGTACATATCGTGCTCAATGACATCTCCGCATCTCTGCAGCCACTCGTAGATCTCTTTATGCAGAATCCGGAATATGAGGACGGTACCATCATATCCGGCACGCGTGCACTCGAATGGGTCAGCTCCAATGCTGCCCTGATCATAGTGGACGTCAACAAACCCTCCATTACCGAGTGTCCCGACCTGATCAAATACTGCAAGTCCATCGTTGTGCTCGATCATCACAGACAGGGACAGGAAAATGTCGAAAACGCAACTTTGTCCTATGTTGAAGCCTATGCCTCAAGTGCGTGTGAGCTGGTCAGTGAGATACTCCAGTATACAGGCAGCAACACCCGCATACGTCCCGAGGAAGCAGACTGTATGTACGCCGGCATGGTAATCGACACCAATAACTTCACTTCCAAGACCGGTGTCAGAACCTTTGAAGCGGCTGCATATCTGCGCAGGAACGGTGCCGATGTTGTCAGAGTCCGTAAGCTCTTCAGAGATGATGCGTCAGTATACAAAGCACGTGCCGATATAGTCAGTCAGGCTGAGATATACCATGATTATTTCGCAATATCCACATATTCGGACGAAGATGCCGAGAATCCTCTGGTCATAGGTGCACAGGCAGCCAACGAGCTCCTGAACATCAGAGGTATCAAAGCCAGCTTCGTGCTCACCGAGACAGGAAATATGATAAACATCTCGGCCAGAAGTATAGATGAAGTCAATGTACAGATCATCATGGAGAAGATGGGCGGCGGAGGACACATGAACATGGCCGCATGTCAGCTGAATGTTCCTCTCGAAGAAGCCATCGGCGCCCTCAAGTCCACACTCGATATGATGATATCAAACGGAGAAATAGACCTATGAAAGTAATCCTTTTGCAAGATGTCAAAAGCCTCGGTAAAAAAGGCGAGATAATAAACGTAAGTGACGGTTATGCCCGCAACAAGATCATTCCCGGCAAGCTTGGGGTGGAAGCAACACCCGCTAACCTCAACAATCTGAAGCTTCAAAAAGCCAATCAGGAGAAAATTGCGGCCGAGAATCTGGCTGAAGCTCAGGCTCTGGCTGAAAAGATAGGTCAGCTGGAAGTAAAGACTTCCATCAAGACCGGTGAGGGTGGACGCAGCTTCGGTTCCGTATCCTCCAAGGAAATAGCCGATGGGCTTAAATCCCAGCATGGCCTTAGCATAGACAAAAAGAAGATCGTGCTCCCCGAGCCTCTCAAGACTCCGGGGTACGCTGAAGTCGTCATCAAACTCCATCCCGAAGTGCAGGCTAAACTGCGCGTCAAGATTGATGAGGTAAAATAACAGATGCCCGAAATGGACGAGAATCTGATCAAGCGAATAATGCCTCATGATGACGAGACCGAGAGGGCTCTGCTGGGCGCCTTTCTGATGGATCAGGAGCGCATCCCCGCAGCCAGCGAGTATGTCACCGAACAGGATTTCTATAACAGGCAGTATGCGGCCGCCTACAGTGCGATCGTAAGCCTGTATAACAGCGGCCAGCCCGTAGATCCCGTCACATTACACAATAAGCTCACAGAGATGGATGTGCCTCCGGAAGTGACCACGATGGAGTTCATCGCATCTATCGTAAATGCGGATGCTGTATCCAGCAGCGCTGTCAGTTATGCGCGCTCAATCGCGGACAAGGCTACTCTGCGCAGACTGATACGCATTAACGAGGAGATCGCTTCTACATGCTATGCATTCAAAACTCCTCTTCAGGATATTCTGGACGAGACCGAGAAAAGGATATTCAATCTGATCCAGTCCCGTTCCACCTCCGAGTTCGTTCCCATCCGTGAAATCGTATCCAATGCCATGGAGCAGATAGAAGTTGCCTCCAAGACCAAAGGAGGTCTCACAGGCATTCCGACAGGCTTCACCGATCTGGATATGAAACTGATGGGATTGCAGCCTTCCGATTTGATCCTCGTGGCTGCCAGGCCTTCCATGGGTAAAACCGCATTTGTACTGAATATTGCCGAGCATATGGCTCTGCATCTCGATAAATCAGTCGCCATATTCAGTTTGGAGATGCCCAAGGAACAGCTGGTCAGACGTATGATCGCCATGAACTCACGTGTGGACTCACAGAATCTGCGAAGCGGTCAACTGAACCCCAGTGAATGGCACGATACCATCAGATCGGCCGGTATCATAGCTTCGTCCAAGCTCATAATAGACGACACCTCCGGCATAACCGTATCGGAACTCCGCAGTAAAGCTCGCAAATTTAAACTCGAGCACGATATTGATATAATCATGATCGACTATCTGCAGCTGATGACCGTATCCGGCCAGAGCAAAGCCGATTCCAGACAGCAGGAGATATCTGAGATATCGCGAGCCTTAAAGGGCATCGCACGAGACCTCAAGATACCCGTGATCGCGCTGAGTCAGCTGTCCCGTCAAGTAGAATCCAGAGCTGATCACAGACCTATGCTCTCCGACTTGAGAGAGTCAGGTGCCATAGAGCAGGATGCTGATGTCGTAATGTTTATATACCGCGATGATTATTATCACGAGGATTCGGAGAAAAAGGGGATATCCGAGATCATCATTGCGAAGCAGAGGAACGGTCCCATCGGTACGGTAGAACTCGCATGGCTTCCTCAGCTCACGAAATTCCAGAATCTGCAGCACGAGAGATCATCCAACGACGAATAGAATGGTATAACATCATATAGAACAAAAAACAGGGGACGGTATTACCGTCCCCTGATCTCGTATACTCTCTTAAGCAGCTTATTCCTCTGCGATAGCGCCTACAGGACACTGGCCTGCACAAGCACCGCAGGAAATGCACTTCTCGGGATCGATCTCGAATTTACCGTCTCCCATGCTGATAGCGCCTACAGGACACTGAGCCTCGCATGCACCACAAGCTACACAAGAATCACCTATAACAAATGCCATAATTACCTTCCTCCTTATCAGTAAAGCTTATTGCGTATCTATATTACTATATAAATTGCACAAAATCAACAGATCAAAGCCCATCGTTTTGGTAAGCATTGACTAACCGGTTGTGGAATCCTGCATTTACATATCTGCTGTGGAATCCAGCATTACCGAATCATCATGAGGGATATTCAGCTCGGCGCGCCTGTCCTTTATTCCCTGCAGGATCACCTTTTTCTTCTCTATCAGATCCTTCTGTGACATCGCCGGTGTATCACCCAGCTTGTACTCCATGCCCAGTTTCTCATACTTGGACTTACCCATGGTGTGATAAGGAAGTGCATCGAGTGCTTTCAGGTTATGGAACTGTCCTATGAAATATCCGAGCTTATACAGATACTCATCTTCATCCGTAAGCCCCGGAACGATCACGTGTCTGATCCACATATCCACATTTTTCTCATTCAGATATGCCGCAAAAGCCAGTATCCCGTCATTCGGCTGACCGGTCAGTTCCTTATGCTTCTCGGGATCTATATGCTTGATATCCAGCATAACCAGATCGGTAAGCTCCATCAGCTTATCCATTTTCTCTATTAAAGCCGTATTTCCCGGCTTAAAAGCTATACCGGATGTATCTATATCCGTATGAATGCCATGTTCCTTTGCCAGAGTGAACAGATCGATCAGGAAATCAATCTGCATCAGAGGTTCTCCTCCGGTCACGGTGATACCGCCGCTCTCATAGAACGGGCGGTTACGCTCGAAGTTGTCTATGATCTCCTGCGGATCGGTCAGTGTACCGTCAGTCATAGGCCATGTGTCCGGATTATGGCAATACGCGCATCTCATGGGACATCCCTGTACAAATACGACATATCTCACACCGGGTCCGTCTACGGTTCCAAAGCTTTCGAGGGAATGTATCTTTCCTTTGGTCATATACTCTCTCCTGATTCTGATTATGGTAAAAACGGGATCCCTTTTAGGGATCCCGTCTGCTCTTAAATCGTTAGCCGTGAGATCAGAAGCTCTCGTGGAATGTACGGCTTATAACATCTGCCTGCTGCTCGGGAGTCAGCTTAATGAAGTTAACTGCATATCCTGATACGCGGATGGTGAGCTGCGGATAATTCTCAGGATGCTTCTGAGCGTCTATCAGAGTCTCTCTGTTCAACACATTTACGTTTAAATGATGGCCACCCTTGGTAGCATATCCATCAAGTAATGAAACCAGGTTATTGACCTGTGTAGCACTTGCTGCCATTGTCATTTCCTCCTAATTATTTGAAATCATCGAGGCCGTCCTGAAGTGTCGGTACCGAGCAGGCCAGGGGGGTACGGGAACAATCCGTACACCCCATGGTCTCTACATTCTTAAAACCATCAACTTCATCGCTGACATCGACATTTACATGTCCGACACCGCCGGCCATTCCTGCATCCAACATCTTCACCAGATCGTCTATCTGCTTGCTATCCATGTCATCGACCTCCTTAATCATTTCCGAACCGATAATCTTATTAGTTCAGATCTACGTTGATATCGCCTGCGAAAACCTTATCTTCCTTACCGAGAGCTCCGGGAATGATAGAGAAGGTATTGGAGATACCATCCTGTGCATACTGGAACGGAAGCTTGGCTACTGATGACAGTGAAGCAACAGCACCGTGGGAATCACGTCCGTGCATCGGGTTGGCACCGGGTGCGAAAGGCTGGCCCTTCTTACGTCCGTCAGGAGTATTACCTGTAGCCTTACCATAAGTAACGTTGGAAGTAATGGTAAGAACCGACATGGTCGGGAATCCGTTTCTGTAGGTGTGATGACGTCTGAGCATGGTCATGAAGTTCTTAACCAGATCTCTTGCGATAACGTCTACACGGTCATCATCATTACCGTACTTAGGGAAATCACCTGTAGTCTCAAAGTCAACGATAATGCCGTCCTCATCACGTACAACCTTAACCTGTGCATACTTGATAGCTGACAGGGAATCGGCAACAACCGAAAGTCCTGCGATACCTGTAGCGAAGTAACGAAGTACGTCTCTGTCATGAAGAGCCATCTGAGCTCTCTCATAGCAGTACTTATCATGCATATAGTGGATAATGTTCAGAGTATTTACATATACATCTGCGAGCCATTCCATCATGTCGGTGAACTTGCTCATTACGTCATCATAATCAAGGATATCGCCTTCAACAGGACGATACTTAGGTCCTACCTGCTTGTGTGATACTTCATCAACACCGCCGTTTAATGCATACAGGAGGCACTTAGCCAGGTTAGCACGAGCTCCGAAGAACTGCATCTGCTTACCGATAACCATGGAGGATACGCAACATGCGATACCATAGTCATCACCGTGTGTAACTCTCATCAGGTCATCGTTCTCATACTGGATGGAAGATGTTGTGATGGAGATCTTAGCGCAGTACTTCTTCCATGCTTCGGGAAGTCTGGTGGACCAGAGTACTGTCAGGTTAGGCTCAGGTGAAGCACCGAGGTTCTCAAGAGTATGCAGATATCTGAAGCTCATCTTGGTAACCATGTGACGTCCGTCAACACCTACGCCGCCGAGAGACTCGGTAACCCATACGGGATCGCCTGCGAATATCTGATTGTACTCAGGTGTACGTGCGAACTTAACGCAACGAAGCTTCATGATGAAGTGATCAACGAACTCCTGGATCTGCTCCTCGGTGAATACACCGTTCTTGAGGTCGCGCTCTGCATAGATGTCAAGGAAGGTGGATGTACGTCCAAGGGACATAGCAGCACCGTTCTGCTCCTTAACTGCTGACAGATATCCGAAGTAAGTAGCCTGGATGGCTTCCTGTACGTTCTGTGCGGGACGAGCGATGTCGCATCCGTAAGAAGCAGCCATCTCTTTCATCATCTTCAAAGCAATGATCTGCTCGGAGATCTCTTCACGAAGACGGATAACATCATCAGTCATAACGCGACCGGTAGATGCCTTCTGCTCTTCCTTGTCCTCGATCAGTCTGTCGATACCGTACAGAGCTACACGACGATAGTCGCCGATGATACGTCCACGTCCGTATGCATCCGGAAGACCGGTGATAACGTGTGATGAACGGCAAGCTCTCATCTCGGGATTGTAAGCATCGAAGCAGCCTGCATTGTGAGTCTTACGATGTACGGAGAAGAACTCGCTTATCTCGGGATCAACTTCATAACCGTTGTCTGCGCAAGCCTTCTCTGCCATACGGATACCACCGTAAGGCTGAAGTGAACGCTTGAAGGGCTTGTCTGTCTGGAAACCTACGATAGTCTCCTTGCTCTTGTCAAGATAGCCGGGGCCGTGAGAAGTGATAGTAGATACAACCTTGGTATCCATATCAAGTACGCCGCCTGCCTCGCGCTCCTGCTTCTGCAGATCAAGAACCTGTGCCCACAGATCCTTGGTGTTCTGTGTAGGGCCTGCAAGGAAGGACTCATCTCCGTCATAAGGGGTGTAGTTCTTCTGGATGAAATCACGAACATTGATCTCGTGATCCCACTTGCCGCCTACGAATTCGTTCCATTCTGGTCTCATGTAAATGCCTCCTATTATAATATTTGACTATTTGATCTCCGTGGACTTACATGCCCCACGGGGAATTGGTCTCGTAAAGATAATTATATGTAATCCTCACAAAACATTCAAGGCGAATCAGCCGAAGTTTATGCACTTTTTAGAGTACACTTGCATATTTTTTCCATACAAGTTATAGTTAGCATTGTGTTGAAAAGTATACTTCGATCAAGGAGAAGAAAAATGACAGAGATAAACAAGGATATGACCATCGGAGAGATTCTCTCCGTGGCTCCCAATGTCGCTCCCCTTCTGATGGGTGTCGGCATGCATTGCCTCGGTTGCCCCGCTTCACAGGGCGAGACCCTCGAGGAAGCCGCTATGGTTCACGGCATCGCAATAGATGAACTCATGGCATATCTGGACGAAAAGAAAGACACCTGGGCATAAGCTCAGGTGTCCTGCATTTAAAACCTGTATCAGATCTGTGACAGCTGCTGTATACCGTGTCCGCCTATGATCAGCTCGCAATGCTCATCAAGGTGTGCCTGTGTAGCCAGCAGATTTTTTTCGCTCTCTCCATACTCGGAAATGATATTGCAGATACGGTTATATGCCATGACATCCATACCGGACTGGGCGATCATCAGCAAATACTTATTGTTCCTGCTGTCTCTGTATATTGAATTCTCCCCGTCGTAATCGGATGCGATCACATGTGCGAGAGATATCATATCACCCATGGAATCAAACGAGAAAAGTCTCGTCAGATTCAGATTCTCCGTAGCTTCGGGCGGTGCAGGTTTAACATCCTGATCACCCTTACCGAACATGGACTCTGCAAGTTCCTCTATCCCCTGGAAAAGGGACATGTCATCGGTACCGCTGATGTCCTCATCATACTTGTCCTCGATCAGATCGGGAGCAAATCTGGCAAATCTCGTATCCAGCTCTTCGGGATCTTCCACCTTGGTGACAGTGAGGATAATGCACTCTGAATTAATGGGGGTAGCCTCTATCATCAGGGGCTCCTCCTCCACTTCGAAGTCCAGCTCATCGGCAGCCTTGATCATCATATCGCGGAAAAGGCTCCTGGCCTTATCGGTACCGTATGCAAGCTCGCTTATCTTGAGCTTCCGGGCCTTCAGATCTTCACTTGTAAGGGTGCAGCGTATCTGCTGCTCATTCATTCTCTCTAATTTCATATGTATATTTATAGCTGTAGGCTCCACTTAAGTCAAGAGCCAATGTAATATACTCATCCGAACCGGCATCCCGGGCTCTTACGTCCGCTTACAGTTCTATTCCCTGCATCGCGGCTAGTTCGGTAAATACCGCTCCGATTCTCTTTTTGATCACCAGCGTATTCTTTGCCGGACGGACACTGATCTCGCTCTCATTGATCACAACCACGGTATCACCGTTAAAATAGTTAACGAATCCCGCAGCAGGATACACACTCAGAGAAGTACCGCCTATGATGAGAACATCCGCGCGTGAGATGGCATTAACGGCACCGCTCACCTGATCATCCGGAAGGCCCTCTTCATAGAGCGTGATATCCGGTCTGATGGTTCCTCCGCAGCTGCATTTGGGGATCGGTTCATCCGAGTCAAATATATAGTAAGGAGGATATTCCTTGCCGCAGCTCATACAGTAATTTCTCAGTGCACTGCCATGGATCTCATATACCGTTTTGCTTCCGGCCTTCTGATGAAGTCCGTCTATGTTCTGTGTAACGACCGCTTTGAGCTTACCCATCTCTTCCAGCTTCGCCAGATATTTATGAGCATTATTCGGCTCTATATTACGGGTATCTAGCTTCTGCCTGTGAAACTCATAGTATACCTTCGGCTCTCGGACCAGACAGCTGTGGCTGAGCAGATACTCCGGACGATACATGTCAAACTGTACATCATGCTGGTTATACAGTCCGTCCTTACTTCTGAAGTCCGGTATGCCGCTCTCGGTGGATACCCCCGCACCCCCGAAGAAAACTATATTATCATTTTCATCTATGACTTTCTTAAGATCTTCTATACTATTCCCCATCTGTCATTCCTCCGTTCATCTTTTTGCAATCCCAGGACAAGGACATATACGTGTCTATACAGGCATGTCGGAGCGGCCGGTCCTTAGGTCGCGTTCCTAAGCGACCTTAGTACCGCTGCACGCGACTACATAGCGGGAGCGTGCCTGTCATAGACATATGCAGTTCAGCCCCGGATGATAAAAACAGGGCGACCCCGAAGGGTCACCCTAATTTTATCACAAATGTATATCACGCGAATGCGTATTCACAGATCCGGATTACTTACCTGCGTTCTTCTTGTTAGCCACGATATCGAATACAACCGCAGCCAGAAGTACGATACCCTTGACAACCTTCTGCCAGTTCGCATCCACACCTGTCAGGGACATGCCCAGGTTGATGACACCGATAAGTGTAGCACCGATAACCATGCCGAGAACTTTACCGGATCCGCCGTATGCGGATACGCCGCCGACAACGCAGGCTGCGATGGCATCCATCTCGTAGTTGGTACCGGCGGTGGAGTTCGCTGACTGGAATCTTGCCATAACTATATAGGATGTGATAACAGTGAGCACTGCCATGTTCAGGTATGCTACGAACATGATCATCTTCGTATCGATACCGGAAAGTCTGGTAGCTTCCGCATTACCGCCTATGGTATAGAAGTAACGTCCCATAATGGTCTTTGAGGTCACAAAGCTGTATATGAGAACGATAACCGCTACCCAGATAAGAGCTGTGGGAATTCCGCCCGCAAGTCCGAGTTTATAAGCAAACAGCATGATCGCTGCGGATGCAATAACGGATCTTACTATAACTGTGGCCATGGTATCTGCTTCATAACCCTTTTTCACCTTATTTGCTCTTGACATGATCCCCGAAGCAAAAACTATTACGCATGCGATGATCCCTACTACAAGACAGGGTATGTTCATCTTGCCGATGGTCGAGCTGAGTACCTTGCCGGAGAATGCATTTAAGAAACTGTCCGGAAGAGGAGCTATGGAGCCGGTGGATGAATTGGCGGAAAGAAGCTTGGTACCCCATCCACGGAACGCCAGATAGCCTGCCAGTGTTGCGATCCACGGGGGAACATTAACATAAGCGATCAGCCATCCTAAAATACATCCGTATACCACACCTACAAGAAGCATGATCAGGATCGAAAGGATAGGATTCCATCCTTTGACGACCATCATGATTCCGCCGACCGCACCCATGAAGCACACGAAGGAGCCACAGGAAAGATCAATGTTACCGCCTGTCAGCATACATACAAGCATACCCGTTGCCAGGATGTAAACATATGCATTCTGAGTGATCAGGGCGTTAAAGTTAAGCGGCTGAAACATCTGACCGCCGGTCCTTGCAGTGAAGAAAATATATACCAGGACAAGGACAATCAACATTGCGTTCTTTTTTAATACATCTGTGTATTTAGCATATTTTTTCATTGTTCATCCTCCTCCCTTATTTTTTCTTCTTATTGGACATAACGTCAAAGATGATAGCCAGCAAAAGAACCAGGCCCTTGACAACCTTCTGATAGTTCGCGTCCGTACCCATGATACTCATACCCTGGTTGATAACACCCATAAGTACGGCACCTATGATGACACCGAATATGTTACCTTCACCACCGTATGCTGAAGCACCGCCGATGAAGCAGGCTGCTATAGCATCCATCTCATAGCCCTGACCGAACGTAGGCTGTGCCTGAGTCGCTCTTGCAACCGTCAGGATACTGCCAAGGCCTGCCATAAGTCCCATATTGATGTACGCAAAGAAGTAAACCTTGCGTGAATCGATACCTGAAAGAATGGTTGCCTTTTCATTGCCGCCAACCGCATACAGATAACGGCCCATCGTAGTTCTGGTAGTGATGTAAGCATAAACCAGAAGCACAAGCGCGATCCAGATAAGAGAAGTAGGTATACCCTTGTAATTAGCCAGTTTATAGAAAAGCCATATGATGACCGCACAAATGATAACGGTTTTAACTATTACGGAAGACAATGCTTCCACTTCATATCCGTTTGCCTTGGCGCTTATACGGTTTTTCAAGATCACGATCACATACAGGGCAGCGATCGCTATACCAACCACGATACATGTGATGTTGAATGCACCGCTTCCAAGGAAATCGGGAATATAGCAGTCAGCGCCGCCGCCGAACACATTAAGAAATGTGGTATTTCTGATACCGATCGTGTATCCCTGCAAAACCACGTTTGAAAGACCTCTGAAAGCATACATACCCGAAAGTGTTGCTATAAACGGAGGAACCTTAAAATACGCGATCCAGAATCCCTGCCAGATGCCCACTATCGTGCCGCAAAGAAGCATCGCGATAACAGCCACCCAGACATTCACATCGCGATCCATCATAACCGCTCCCAGTCCTCCGGCGAAGCAGACCACCGAGCCGCATGCCAGATCGATGTTACCGCCTGTAAGGATACATAGAAGCATACCTGCCGCAAGAACGAAAACATATGCGTTCTGTGAGATCAGGTTATTGATATTCTGAGCATACAGGATCTTGCCCCCTGTGGTTATATAAAAGAAACCCAATACCAGTACGAGGGCGATGACCATGGTATATTTCTTTAGTACATCCTGAAATTTTATACTTTTCATTTTACTCGCCCTTTCCTGACTGTATGATACAAGCCATAATATTCTCCTGAGTTGCTTCAGAAGCCTTCATCTCACCCATGAACCTGCCTTCGTTCATGATGTAGATACGGTCGCTCATACCGATAACCTCGGGAAGCTCCGAAGATATCATGATAACCGATTTGCCCATTGCAACCAGATCGTTGATGATGCAGTAGATCTCATACTTGGCACCTACGTCAATACCTCTTGTAGGCTCGTCCAGTATAAGTATATCGGGATCCGTAAACATCCATTTGGCAAGAAGAACCTTCTGCTGGTTACCGCCTGACAGATTGCCGACATTCTGTTCAACCGAAGGAGTTTTGGTCTTTAATTTTTCTTTGTATTCAACGGCAACCTGATATTCCTTATCCATATCGATCACGCCGCGTGAGCTGACACCCGAAAGATTGGCAAGAGACGTGTTCACTCTGATGGGATTGGACAATACCAGGCCGTTTCCTTTACGGTCCTCGGTCACATAAGCAATTCCTTCATTGATCGCTTCTCTGGGGTTCTTTAAGTGAACTTCCTTGCCGCCTATCTTAAGTGTACCCTTTATATCCGATCCGTATGAACGTCCGAAGATACTCATGGCAAGCTCAGTACGCCCGGCTCCCATAAGTCCGTAGATACCGACAACCTCACCCTTGCGTACATTCAGGCTGACATTGTCAACCACCTTACGCTCGGTATAAACGGGATGATAAACGGTCCAGTCATCGACCTCCATATTGATATCACCGATCGCTACATTCTCACGTTTGGGGAAACGGTCTGTGATCTCACGACCTACCATGCCCTTGATGATCCTGGCCTCGTCGATCTCTGTTGTATGTTTATCCAAGGTCTCGATGGTCGCTCCGTCACGCACTACGGTGATCTTGTCTGCAACATACACAACCTCATTCAGCTTGTGTGTGATTATGATCATCGTCATACCCTGCTTTTTGAATTCAAGCATGAGATCAAGCAGTGCCTTGGAATCAGTTTCGTTAAGTGATGATGTGGGCTCGTCCAGAATAAGCAGTTTAGCGTTTTTGGCAAGTGCCTTGGCAATCTCTACAAGCTGCTGCTTACCTGTACCGATATCCTTGATAAGAACGTGGGAAGACTCAGTGAGTCCTACCATCTTAAGATATTTGTCTGCTTCTTTATAGGTTTCGTTCCAGTTGATCGCGTTTTTCTTGCCGCGCTCGTTTCCGAGGAACATATTCTCACCTATAGACATCTGAGGAACAAGCGCAAGTTCCTGATGAATGATAACGATTCCTTTCTTCTCGGAATCTTTAATGGTCTGGAACTGACATACCTCGCCATTATAAATGATATCCCCTTCATAAGTCCCGTAAGGGTAGATACCGCTCAAAACATTCATTAGCGTGGATTTACCGGCGCCGTTCTCTCCTACCAGAGCATGAATCTCGCCCTCTTCAACCTGAAGATTAACGTTGTCGAGAGCTTTAACGCCGGGGAATGTTTTGGTAATGTTTTTCATTTCCAACAAAACTTTAGCCAAAAAGAACCCCTCCTATCTATCCTGTTTATTTAGGAAAACACCGATCAGATGTTCATTTAGAGCAAGCAGGCGGGTATAAACCCGCCTGCATTTAATACCCCGTTCAAGCTTGATTATTTAAGCTGATCCTCTGTGTAGTAACCGGAGTCGATAAGGATCTCCTTGTAGTTGTTTGCATCTGCGAATACAGGCTCGCAAAGGAATGAAGGAACAACCTTAACGCCGTTGTCATATGTGGTTGTATCGTTAACATCAACTGTCTGTCCGTTAAGGATCTGACCAACCATCTTTACAACCTGGCTTGCAAGAGTACGTGTATCCTTGAATACTGACATTGACTGCTTGCCTGCGATCATGTTCTTGGTATTCTCGATATCGCAGTCCTGACCGGTGATGATGGGATAAGTTCCGTTGTAGTTTGCTGCAAGAGCGTTCTCAACACCAAGTGCTGTGGAGTCGTTTGAGCAAAGCCATACATCAATGTTGGTTCCGTCTGCATAATAGGATGAGAGGATGTTCTCAGCTCTGCTCTGTGCAGTTTCGGTTGCCCATGTAGGAGTTGCAACTTCTTCAAATGTCTTCTGGCCTGAAACAACGTTTAACTTGCCTGATTCGATGTAAGGCTTAAGAACGTCGTAAGCACCGTTGAAGAAGAAACCTGCGTTGTTGTCACCGGGATCACCTGCTGTGAACTCGATATTGAAAGGACCTGCAGCGTTGTCAAGATCAAGAGTATCTTTTACGTATGTACCCTGAACAGTACCAACCTTGTAGTTATCGAATGTTGCATA